>NZ_JBFBKP010000088.1:0-16173 GCF_040702285.1 Arthrobacter sp. NPDC080086 | reverse complement strand
CCCGAAATCGACGCCGCAAGCGTTTGACATCATAGGATTGTGGCTTCTCGAGTGCAGCTGGAGGCATGCGCCTGCACGGGATATCAGGAGCGGGCGCCACCGGCGAAGGGGCGCTATTGTAGTGGCTTTGTGCGACGGATTCCCTCACGGCGCCCGCTGCTACGCGCCGTCATGCGTTAGCGGGCTCGCGACCTGAGATGCTAACTGACTATTGAGTTTGGAACTTTCTATGCCACGCGGTAAAAGGGGCTAGGCTTCGTATTCCGTCAACTACTCGCCGCCGACGATTCGAATCATGCGTATTCCCCCAATGAAGGCGATCATCGCATTCGAATCCGTCGCTCGGACGAAGAGCGTGAATCGCGCGTCCGAAGAACTTGGCCTGACAGCCTCGGCTGTCAGCCACCAGATCAGCAATTTGGAGGCGGCGATTGGCCAGCCTTTGTTCTTCCGGCAAGGGCGCGGCTTAGTACTGACGCCCGTAGGTGAGCAGTACTTGCGTGACATCACGGGGGCGCTTGCCGACTTGGGCCGCGCCACTGAGCGCGCCTCCAGCCGCGCCGAAGTTGAGATCTTGCGCGTGCACTCCAGCCCCAGCTTCGGCCTGATGTGGCTATTGCCCCGGCTCGCGGCGTTCCAAGAGGACCACAGCGACATCCGCTTGAATGTCTCGTGTTCGTATGAGGATGTCTCGTTTACCAGCGGCTTTTACGACATCGATATCCGCTATGGACACGCACATTGGCGCGACGTCCAGATCAAGACGCTGCGCGGCGAACGCATTGTCCCGCTGGCGTCGCCCGCATATCTAGACAAGCACCCGGCGTCATCTCCAGAGGATTTGCTCGCGCATCGACTCATTCGATCCGAAACGCCGCTTGTGCAGTGGCAACAGTGGTTCGCGCGGGTGGGCGTTGAACACATGCATGTGGCGTTCGACTTTGCGTTCGACCGCTCATACATGTCGCTTGAGACCGCGGCACTCGGGCTTGGCGTGGCGTTGGAGAGCACGTTGCTGGCCTCGGTCCTCGTAGCGCAGGGGCGGCTGGCGCCAGTGTTTGGCGACGACCACGCGCTTGAGGTCGCCGGACACCACATCGTGTTTCCACCACAGAATGCCGACCTGCCGCACGTGAAGCGCTTTCTTGCCTGGGTCGACCGGCAACTGACGCTGCATCCGACGACATAGCGCCGCAGGCTTGTGTGGTGCAGCGCACCAAGGCCGTCGCGGCCCATATCTGAAAATTTCTCAGCCATAGTTGAATCCAACTGCGTTGATCGAATGGCCTGCGGGAACAACACTGCAGCCAACAAGATTCCAACAAGCAGGAGACAACGATGTTGCTCGAGAACAAGGTAGTCATCGTGACTGGGGCGGCCTCGCCCCGCGGTATCGGCAAGGCGACGGCGAAGGCGCTTGCTGCACACGGTGCACGTGTGGTCGTGCTGGATCTGCGGCTTGAAGATGCAGAGCAGGCCGCGCGCGATCTGGGTGAAGGGCATCTGGGCCTCGCCTGCGATGTGACCGATCGCAGCGCCTGCGATGCCGCTGTGCAAGCCGCTCTTACCAAATACGACCGCATTGACGGTCTCATCAATAACGCCGGGATCACGCAGCCGCTGCGCACGCTCGACATCCAGGCCGGCAATTTCGATGCTGTGGTCGACGTGAACTTGCGCGGCACGCTCTATATGTCGCAGGCTGTGTTGCCGCACATGAAGGCGCACAAGGGCGGCAGCATCGTCTGCATGTCGTCGGTATCCGCGCAGCGTGGCGGCGGTATTTTCGGTGGCCCGCACTACAGCGCCGCAAAGGCCGGCGTGCTGGGGCTGGCCAAGGCCATGGCACGGGAATTTGGTGGCGACAATGTCCGCATTAACTCCATCACGCCGGGGCTCATCCAGACCGACATCACCGGGGACAAGCTCACACCCGAGATGCGCGCGGAGATCATCAAGGGGATCCCGCTTGGCCGGCTTGGCGATGCGGCCGACGTTGCCAACGCGTGCCTGTTCCTCATCAGTGATCTGTCTGCGTACATGACCGGCATCACGCTCGACGTGAACGGCGGCATGCTGATTCACTGAACGAACCAACCTGCACCGCCACGGCTGTATACCCGCCGTGGACTTCTTCGAGACACATGCACCCGGGCCCACCCGGGGCACATGGTAGGAGACACCATGACCACGAAGTTTGCATCGCCCTTGCCGGGCGACGAGTCGGCGCGCGCGGATGCGGCCACGTTCGAGTCCCGCACCTACGCCAAGGTTGCGCGTCGGCTCATTCCCTTCCTGATGATCTGTTACCTGGGCGCCTATCTGGACCGCGTCAACGTGGGCTTCGCCAAGCTGCAGATGCTCAATGATCTGCGGTTCAGCGAGACGGTGTATGGCTTGGGCGCCGGCATTTTCTTTCTCGGCTACTTTCTCTTTGAAGTCCCGAGCAATGTGATCCTGCACAAGGTGGGCGCGCGCAACTGGCTGGCGCGCATCATGTTGACGTGGGCCGTCATCTCAGCGGGCTTTGCGTTCGTGAGCACGCCGACGTCGTTCTACGTGCTGCGCTTTCTGCTCGGGGTGGCCGAAGCGGGCTTCGCGCCGGGCGTCATCCTGTACATGACGTACTGGTTCCCGTCGCAGCGCCGGGCCAAGGCATTGTCAATGTTCTTCATGGCGATTCCGCTAGCAGGCATCGTCGGCGGGCCGCTGTCGGGCTACATCCTGCATACGTTCCACGGTGCGGCGGGGCTCGCCGGGTGGAAGTGGCTGTTCCTCATCGAAGCCTTGCCTTCGCTGCTGCTGGGTGTGGCGATTCTCTTCTATCTCGACAACGGGATTGCTAACGCCAAGTGGCTGACTGATGCGGAAAAGGCGCTGCTCGAGCGCAACGTAGCCGGCGACAACGCGCAGAAAACCGCACATGGCTCCGTGGGTGCCTTCCTTGCAGACCGCCGCCTGTGGCTACTGGCCGCCATCTACTTCTGCGTGGTGCTTGGGCAATACGGGCTGACGTTCTGGCTGCCGACCTTGATCCGCAAGGCTGGCGTGGCTGATCCGCTGTTGGTGGGCGTGTTCACGGCCGTGCCCTACGTATGCGCCATCGTCGCGCTGCCGCTGATCGGCATGAGCGCTGATCGCCACCGCGAGCGGCGCCTGCATCTTGCCGTGCCGATGGTGGTGGCGGCCGCCGGGTTCGCAGCGCTGCCGTTGATTGGCAACGTAGGCGCAGCGCTGGTCTGCCTGAGCATTGCTGCCGCTGGGATCCTGTCTTCGTCATCCCAGTTCTGGTCGTTGCCAACCGCCATGTTGGGCGGCATGTCGGCCGCTGCGGGCATCGCTGCCGTCAACTGCTTCGCCAACCTCGCAGGGTTCTTCTCCCCGGCCATTGTCGGCTGGCTCAACGATCTGACGGGTAAATCAACGGCCGGGCTGATCTTCATCTCGTCGGCCATCGTACTTGGCGCCGTGCTGGTGTTCTTCGTGCCGACGAAGACCGTCAACCGTTGAGTCGATGACTGTCTCTGTCGCCCGTGCTCCCCGCTTCATCACAGGAACAATCATGACTTCCACATCATTGCCACCAACCGACGCCGTGCCCCTGGCCGAGCGCGCTTACCGCATCCGCCGCAACGCGCTCTTGATGGGCGAAGTGCAAGGCCAGGGCTACATCGGACAAGCGCTGGACATTGCCGACGTGCTGGCCGTTGCCTACTTCGGCGCCATGCGCTACCGGCCCGAAGACCCCGACTGGGAAGGCCGCGACCGCTTCTTGCTCTCCAACGGCCACTATGCGATTGCGCTCTACGCAGCGCTGCTCGAAGCCGGCATCTTGCCCGCCGAAGAGCTGGAGACATACGGCAGCGATGACAGCCGCCTGCCAATGTCCGGCATGGCCAGCTATACGCCCGGCATGGAGATGTCCGGTGGCTCGCTCGGCCAGGGGCTGACGATTGCCGTCGGCCGCTGCCTCGGTCTCAAACGCAAGGGGTCCGACGCGTTCGTCTACACGCTGTTCTCGGATGGCGAGCTGGATGAGGGTGCCGTGTGGGAGGGCCTGCTGTCCGCCGCGCACTGGAAGCTGGACAACCTGATCGCCGTGGTGGACGTGAACAACCAGCAGGCCGACGGCCCGTCGACGCAGATCATGGCGTTCGAGCCGTTGCTGCCGAAGCTTGAAGCGTTCGGCTGGCTCACCCAGCGCGTGGATGGCAACGACATCGATGCGGTCAAGGCCGCCTTCGATGCAGCGCGCGCACACAAGGGTGCACAACCGCGCATGATCATCTGCGATACCCGCATGGGCTGCGGTGTTCCGTTCCTGGAGCAGCGCGAAAAGAATCACTTCATCCGCGTTGACGCGCACGAATGGCAGCTCGCGCTGCAAGCACTGGAAGCCGGGAGGACCGCATGAGCAGCACCGTCATCAACAAGCCCAAGCTGAAGACCTCCGCAATGATCGCCTCCATTGCGGGCGAGGGCCAGGCAACACGCCCGGCGCCGTTCGGCCACGCGCTGGCCGATCTGGCGCGCGTGAAGCCGAACGTCATCGGCATGACGGCAGACCTGGGCAAGTACACCGATCTGCACATCTTCGCCAAGGAATTTCCGGACCGCTACTACCAGATGGGTATGGCTGAGCAGTTGCTCATGGGCGCCGCCGCCGGCTTGGCCAATGAAGGTGCACAGCCGTTTGTGACGACCTACGCTGTCTTCGCCACGCGTCGCGCATACGACTTCATGCACCAGACGATCGCCGAAGACAACCTCGACGTAAAGATCGTCTGCGCGCTGCCTGGGTTGACCACCGGCTACGGGCCTAGCCACCAGGCCGCCGAAGATCTGGCGCTGATGCGCGCCATGCCGAACATGACCGTCATCGACCCGTGCGACGCGCTGGAGATCGAGCAGATGGTGCCGGCCATTTCGGCGCATGAAGGGCCTGTCTATGCGCGCCTGCTGCGCGGCAACGTGCCGGTAGTGCTTGACGAATACGGCTATCAGTTCGAGCTGGGCAAGGCGAAGCTGCTGCGCGACGGCGCCGAGGTGCTCGTCATCTCGTCGGGCATCATGACGATGCGCGCGCTCGAAGTCGCCAAGGCATTGCAAAGCGATGGCATTGGCGTGGGAGTGCTCCACGTGCCGACGATCAAACCGCTCGACACCGAAACCATTCTGCGTGAGGCGGGGCGCTCCGGGCGGCTTGTGGTGGTGGCAGAGAACCACACCGTGATCGGCGGGCTGGGCGAGGCGGTCGCAGGCACGTTGATGCGCGCGGGGGTCAGCGTTCCGTTCCGCCAGGTGGGGCTGCCCGATGCGTTCCTGGATGCCGGTGCACTGCCGACGCTGCATGACCGCTACGGCATTTCCACTAATGTCATGGCATCCACGATTCGGGGATGGCTGGACTAACAAAAAACGCCTCCGCCCGTCGGTGGAGGCGTCTTTGCCGTTCACCACCGAATCTCTTCGCATGCTTCCGCTACTGAACAGTCCACGCGACGAAAGCTCAACCTGCCTTGGCGGCCGGTTCAGTGAAAGGTCAACCAGCTTTCCCTGCCGCCATCCCGAGATCGTCTTTGCCTCTTAGCCACTCGATCAGATGGTCACGAAACCCTTCGGCCGCGGGCGACACCGTCCGGGTGGTCGAATGGTAAAGGCACACTTGCCGGACCAACTCCGGATCCACAATGTTTCGCATCACCAGACCAAGCGGACGAGCCAGCAAGCCAACGTAAGCCGGAGCAAGGGTTAGCGCCAACCCTTCGGCTGCCATGCCAAGCGCCGTACTGATGTTGTCCACGATATCCATCGGGGCAATGCGCTCATGCTCGTCAGCGCCGGCGCGCATGAGCGATACGTTGCGCTCGTAGTCCCGTCCCGCGGCAACCAAGGGCTGATGGCGCAAGTCTGTCCACGCGACTTCACGCCGCGTAGCGAGCGGATGGGTGCGCGAGCACCAAAGGACCCAAGGACTTTGGAACAGGCCGATGCTCGCGACATCCTCCGATACCCCCTGGTCAGGCCCGATCGCAAGATCAACGTCAGCACTCACCACCATGTTGATGAGATCGTCTACCGCCGCGTCTCGGATGCGGATCACCACCTTTGGGTGGTTCTTCGCGTAAGCCTTGATCGCTGCCGGCAGGATGGTGCTGGCCACCACCAGAGGCGCAGCGACGCGCACGATGCCCGCAGCGCGATTGCGGATGTCGTCCGCGGATGACTGGGCCAATTCAATGTGCTTCAGCACGCTTCTAGCCGGTGCCAGAAACTCGCGCCCTGCCGGGGACAGCATCACGCTGCGCGTCGTCCGATCAAACAGGCGGAAACCCACCGCTGCTTCCAGTTCCGCCACGAGCTGGCTGATTGCCGAGGCAGACAGATTCATCCGCTCGCCCGCTTTGGCAAAGCTACGAACGTCTGCGACGGTCAAGAAGGCGTGGAGCTGCCTGGGCGTGAATCGTATGTGAGACATGTGCGGTTGATTAATAAGGCGAGCTTAATGATAGGCCAGTATTCATCGATTGTTTTGTTCTATGCCGTGTCGCATGCTCGTGCCAGCCAAAGAAAAAAACGAGCGGTTCCACTGAAGGAGACACCATGGCGCCCCCCACCATTGCGGCCCTGGCCACGACGGACGAGTTTGAAGAACGCGCATACAGGAAAGTCACGTGGCGCCTAGTTCCGTTTCTTTGCCTGTGCTTCGTGATCGCGTTTCTGGACCGCGTCAATGTTGCTTTTGCCAAACTTCAGATGGTCTCCCAGTTGGGATGGAGCGAGCAGGCCTACGGTTTCGGTGCGGGAATCTTCTTCCTCGCCTACTTCCTCTTCGAGGTTCCGAGCAACCTCGTCATGTATCGGGTGGGAGCGCGGCGCTGGATCGCGCGGATCATGATCACGTGGGCCTTGCTCACCGGCGGCATGGCGTTCGTTCATTCCTCCACAGCCTTCTACGTGGTGCGTTTCCTGATCGGGGCAGCCGAAGCCGGTTTTTTCCCCGCCATCATCCTGTATCTAACCTACTGGTACCCCACCAATCGAAGGAGCCGCGTGATTGCCATCTTCATGACGGCAATCCCCATCGCCGGGGTCAGCGGGGGTGTGCTGTCCGGGTGGATCCTGACGGCATTCGATGGCACTCGAGGATTGGCCGGCTGGCAATGGCTCTTCCTAATCGAGAGCGTCCCGTCGCTGCTGATTGGCGTCGCTGCGCTGTTTTACCTTGACGATGGCATCGGTGCCGCCAAATGGCTGACGCCTGCAGAACAGCATCTGCTGTCCTCCAACATTCAAGCGGATGGTCGTCGAAAAACGACGGTTTCACTGTCTGCTGCGTTTCGGCGGCCTATTGTGTGGGTCCTTGCACTGGTCTACTTCGGCGCAGCCATGGGCCAGTATGGCTTCGGCTTCTGGCTCCCCTCCATCATCAAGAGCATGGGCGTGCAGTCGCCCTCTGAAGTGGGATGGCTGTCCGCCATTCCTTACGCCTTTGGCATTGTTGCCATGCTGGTTGTCGGAGGCAGCGCCGATCATCGAAACGAGCACCGCTGGCACTACCTCGTGGCGGCGCTGGTGGGGGCGGCCGGGTTGGCCCTGAGCGCAGCGTATAGCGACCACAGAGCCGTTTCCATCGTGGCACTGACGCTGGCATGTATGGGCTTGCAATGTCTGGCGCCTGTGTTCTGGCGGATTCCGACGTCCATGCTCGGCGGTGTTGCGGCCGCTGCAGGCATTGCATTGATCAACTCCGTGGGGAACCTCGCCGGCTTCCTGAGCCCCTACATGGTCGGTTGGATTGTCGATCACACCGGCAACACGAACCTGGCGCTCTACGTCATCGCCGGATGCCTCGTCGCCTCGGGTGCTGTCGTATTCGCACTCCGAGACCAGCCGCCCCAAGGCAGATGATGGCCGCTCAATCAGGAACCTGCATCATGAAGCACCACATGGAAGACCTGTATGCCGCGCTGGCCAATGCGCTCGGCGAAAGCTGCATCGCCCGTGACGAAGACATTGTCTCTGCGTACGCCGGAGACTGGAGTGAAGCGCCAAAGCGGTCCCCCGGGCTCGTTCTATTGCCGCAGACGCCGCAACAGGTGGCGGCCGCGCTGGGCGTTTGCTCCAGATTCTCCCAGCCGGTCGTGGTGCAAGGCGGCTTGACCGGGCTTGCCGGCGGTGGCACGCCGCGCGAGGGCGAGATTGCGCTTTCGCTATCGCGGCTGAATCGCATCGAAGAGATCGATGCGGTTGGGGGTATCGCTGTTGTACAAGCCGGCGTGGTTTTAGAAACGCTGCAGCAGAGCGTTGAAGAACACGGTTGGTCGTTCCCCTTGGACCTGGGCGCGCGGGGATCCTGTCAGCTGGGCGGAAACGCGGCTGTCAATGCCGGGGGAAACCGCGTCATCCGTTACGGAACGATGCGTGGGATGGTGCTGGGCATCGAAATCGCCTTGCCCAACGGCACACTCCTTACGATGCTTAATCGAGTCGAGAAGAACACCACTGGCATCGACCTGAAACATCTGTTCATTGGCAGTGAAGGGACTCTGGGTGTCATTACTCGGCTCGTTCTCAAGCTGTCGCCAAAACCGACGAGTTCCTGCACGGCGTTGTGCGCGATGCATTCATTCTCGGCCGCTGCTGCCCTCCTTAAGCAGGCGCGTACAGCGCTGCCAAGCCTTTCGGCGTTTGAAGTGATGTGGGCCGATTTCATGGCCGCGGCAATCGACGTTGCATCGCTTCGTCAGCCATTTTCAGCAGAGGCACCCGTCTACGTCCTGATCGAAACGCAGGGCGCCAACGAGGATGAAGAGCGTCGGCAACTCGAGATTTTTCTGGGCGAGGCGTTGGAGACAGAGACGGTGATTGACGTCATCGTTGCGCAGTCGCTCGAGGACAAAGAACGGCTATGGGAGTATCGGGAAACCGTCGGTGAACTACTGGCGCAGATGAAACCGCATGCTGCCTTTGATGTAGGGATCCCCATGGCCGCCATGGCGGAGTTTGTAAGCTCGACGCGAGAGGTTCTGACGCGAAGGTTTCCCGACCAACGGCATCTGTTCTTCGGACACATTGGCGACGGCAACCTGCATCTTCTATCTGGACCTCACCTGAGTGACGAGAACCTGCATTGCGTCGAGGACATCGTCTACACCGCGGTTCGGGACGTGGGCGGTTCCATCTCCGCAGAACACGGCATCGGCGTGATCAAAAAGGCGTTCTTGCACAATAGCCGGTCCACGGAAGAAATCTCGCTGATGCGCAGTCTCAAGACATTGCTCGATCCGGAGTCGATCCTAAACAGCGGCCGTATTCTATAAACAGCAAGCTGAAAAGCACCATGGACGTCGAGCAACGTGGTTCAACGCCAAAGGAAGGCTACACAATGAAGTGGTTGACTGTTTTCGCGCTTGCCTTGTGCTGCTGGGCCACCGCATCACAGGCGCAAAGTGGTGATATCGCGGCGCATGTTGAAGTGCATGCAATTCCGTCCCTCACGCTGTCGGACACCCAGGTCTTGACCGGCAGCAAAGATCGAAAGCCGGTAACGGTGGGGGGAGTGCTGCGCCTCGCCCAGGCAGGCGCGCGTCAACCGGCAGTGGTGCTCATCCACGGTTCCAGCGGCATTGGCCCCAACATCGAGATGTGGGAGCGCATTTTTAACGCTATGGGCATCGCCACGTTCGCCATCGACGGCTTCACGGGGCGAGGCATCGTTTCGACGAGTCGCGACCAAAGCCAACTGGGCCGGTTGAATCTCATCATCGACGCGTATGGAGCACTCTCCGTGCTCGCGCACCACCCGCGAATCGATCCCCAACGAATTGTTCTGATGGGATTCTCGCGCGGCGGGCAGACCACGCTGTATGCGGCGATGCGCCGGCTTCACCGTTTGTGGAATACGAGCGGTGCGAGCTTCCAGGCATACATTCCGTTTTATCCCGACTGCATGACGCGGTATCAAGACGACACCGACATCGACGCTCCGATCCGAGAATTCCATGGTGCCGACGATGACTACGATCCACCCCAGCAGTGCGTGGCGTACGTGGACCGATTACGCAAGGCTGGCAAAGATGCTTTGATGACCGTTTACCCCGACGCGCATCATGCATTCGATCTGCCGTTCGATATGGCACCCACCGTGGCCAAGGGATCGCAAACTGTCCGCGCGTGCCAGATTGCAGAAGACGAAAAAGGGACATTGATCAACGTCGCCACGCAATCAGAATTCAGCTTCCAGGATGCGTGCGTGCAACTGGACCCCCATGTTGGGGCCAACGCCCAGGCGCGAGATGCGGCGATCCGTGACGTCCGTGCATACTTGGACAGGCTTTTCTCTCAGCATTAGCCACACGGGCCGACTGAATTTTTCCCTTCATAGAACGAGCGAGAGCGACCTATGAAAGTACCCCAGAGCCGGTGGCTCAAATCTGCTGCAATCTTTGTCGGGCTCATGGCGAGCCTCTTCACCCTAGCGAGCGAGGCAAAAGAAGTGGGTAGCCCGATCCGAAATATCGTCCTGGTGCATGGCGCCTTTGCCGATGGCTCCAGTTGGTCAGAGGTCATCTCGGCCTTGCAGCGCAAGGGCTACCACGTCACCGCCGTTCAGAACCCGCTGACTTCGTTGCCGGACGATGTCGCTGCCACCCGCCGTGTTCTGGCGCGGCAGTCGGGTGACGTCATTCTGGTAGGCCACTCCTATGCGGGCG
Source organism: Arthrobacter sp. NPDC080086 (assembly GCF_040702285.1). Classification (NCBI taxonomy): domain Bacteria; kingdom Bacillati; phylum Actinomycetota; class Actinomycetes; order Micrococcales; family Micrococcaceae; genus Arthrobacter; species Arthrobacter sp. NPDC080086. The sequence goes on along the minus strand of NZ_JBFBKP010000088.1, from coordinate 5,458 downwards.
CCGTGGTAACTGAAGCGGGGAATGCCGACAACGTCAAAGGCATCGTCTACCTCTCTGCGCTTGTACCGGACAGTGGGGAATCGGTATCGGACCTTCTGACTCGCCTGAAGGCGCCCATGGATGGACTCAAGCCTGATGGTGAAGGCCTGATCTGGCTCGATGACCCAGTAGCCTATCGCCAAGTCATGGCGGGCGACGTACCTGAGTCCCGTGCGCGCATTCTTGCGGCTACGCAGGTGCCCATTTCCGCATCCGCGTTTGAAGGCAAGGTCTCTCATGCGGCATGGCACGGCAAGCCAACGTGGTATCTCGTTACTGAAGAGGACCATGCGCTCAAGACGTCCGTGCAGCGTGAGTTGACCCAACAGATCAAGGCTCGCGTGACGACGGTGAAATCGAGCCATATGTCGTTGGTCTCACATCCGGCCGTGGTGGCGAACCTGATCGATCGCGCCGCTCGCGACGCGCGCCGGTGAAACCCTACCGCGATGAAGCCTCACGAGGCTGTGCACCTCGTGGCTTCATCGCCGCATCAGTGTGCGCTGGGCCCAGCAGCGGCCTCGTCGGGGGCGGGGGCTCGGGAGGTCATGACGGGCAACTCAGCCGCAAGAAACTCAATGAAGGCACGCACCGCCGGCACGACACCTCGCCGCGAGGGAAACACCGCATGAAGCTGGTGTGACGGCATACGGTATTCAGGCAACAGAACCACAAGCCGTCCATCCTGTATGGCCGGTCCGCACAGATTGACCGGCAATTGCGCCACACCCGCACCACGGAGTGCCATCTGCTCAAGCAGGTACACATCGTCGGTCACGAGCGTCGGCTTGTAGTGAATCTCCTGACTCTGGTCGTCGGGGCCGGTGACCTCCCAACGGGCGGGCTCGCCACGCGCGCCGCCAGGCCCGATTCCGCTCACGCCTTGTAGCGCGTCAACCGTATGGAATGGCCCGTGCCTTTCTACAAAGGCCGGGCTGGCGGCAAGCACCTGTTCGCTCAATCCAAAGCTGCGTAAGACCAACTCTGAATCATCGAGCGTGGATCGGATACGCAAAGCCACGTCGTAGCCTTCTGCGATGACATCGACCCGACGGTTGGTCAGGTCAAGCTCCAGCCGTACATCAGGGTGGGCCTCCAGAAACTTCGCCAATACAGGGGCGAGGAAGATATGGGCCACGCCGACCGGGCAACTCACGCGCAGCCGTCCCGAGGGCTTGTCGCTCGCGCGCTCCGCGACTTCCATTGCGGCCCGCGCCGACTGCGTGATGGCCTCGCAGTGCGCATAGAAAGCCGACCCGACATCGGTCACGCGCACGGCGCGCGTTGACCGCTGCAGCAATCGGACGCCAAGCCGTTCCTCCAGTTCAGCCACGCAGCGGCTGACCCGAGACTTCGGGATGCCAAGCGCCCGCGCAGCACTGGAGAAATTGCCATGCGTGACCACAGCAGCAAACATGACGAGGTCGTTGAGATCCTCCACGACAGTGCTCCAAAAACGGTGGCTGGGATGAGTCCGGATTGTCTCATTCATAGGACGCTCCGTAGCGAAATGCGCCCCTAGTTCCACAAACGCCGTCCCCCTATCGTGACGTCCATCCCTACATTTTTTGGAGAGACGTCATGCAAATCCTGCACCTCGATTCCAGCATCCTTGGCGACGCTTCTGCCTCGCGTGTCCTCAGCGCCGCCATCACAGACGAGCTGCGCCGCGACAACCCGGCGGCCGTGGTTGTCCATCGGGATCTCGCACTCGAGCCGATCCCTCATCTGGACGGCGCCATTGCCGCCGGCTTCCGCAGCCCGGGTGTCGGCGAATTTGATGACGCCACGCGAGCAGAACACGCGCGCTCTGAAATGCTCGTCAAGGAACTGCTTGCCAGCGATGTGATCGTGGTGGGCGCACCGATGTACAACTTCTCGGTGCCCAGCCAGTTGAAGGCCTGGATCGACCGCGTGGCCCAGGTCGGCCGCACCTTCAAGTACACAGAGAACGGCCCTGTCGGCTTGGTTGAGGGCAAGCGCGTGATCGTTGCCTCAACGCGCGGCGGCATGTATTCGGCGGGGCCTGCCGCAATCATGGACTTTCAAGAAGCCTATCTGAGCGCGGTGTTCGGCTTTCTGGGCATTGTCGATGTCCGTTTCGTACGGGCGGAGCGGCTCTCCAAGGGGGCAGACGCACGCAGCGAATCGATGAGCGCGGCGCGCGCCAGCGTACGCGATGCGGCCTATTCCACGGGGCTTTGATTCGGGCCACGACAGCCGCGTCGCCTGATACCTCGAGCAACTTGATCACCTGGAGATTGAACCCATGCTGTACGCCATCACGCTCAACTACATCCGATCGGTAGACGAGATTGAAAGCCATCTTGATACCCATCGCGATTGGCTCATCGAACACACCAGACAAGGGCGGATTCTCGTTGCGGGACCGCTGGAACCGCGAACTGGCGGCTTTGTGCTGGCCACGTGTGAAAACCGTGCGGAGCTTGACGCCATGCTTGAGAACGACTCGTTCTACGTCCACAAGCTGGTCGACTACACCGTCGTCGCTGCCACGCCTGCGCTTCGTGCCGGCGACTTTCCAGCGCAATGGGCGCCAGACGCCAAAGCTGTGTAAGTCCCATCAAAATCTATCGAATTCCGACTCTTCACTACTGCTCGAAACGACAACCATGAAGCTGAATGCAACGCTGACGACGATCATTGCTGGCCTCCTGATACCTATCGCGGCGACCGCAGCGGGTCCGGGCCCCGCCTCTCCTGCAGCGACACCTTTCGATATCGGGGCGCTCCGCGTGACGTCTCTTACCGACGGTGTATACGTGCTACCCAATGACGGAAAAATCTTTGGGGCCGACGTTGGCCCGAAAGCTGTGGCAGAAGTCTTGAAAGCGGCCCACGCGCCTACCGACCAGATCACGCTGCCCGTGGACGCCTTGCTAGTCCGCGACGGTACACACCTCGTGCTGATCGACACCGGTCTCGGCCCCAAGGTCGGTGGCGTATTGCTTGACAGTCTCAAGCTGGCCGGTGTCACAGCCGCGCAGATCACCGATGTTCTCATCACGCACCCGCATCCCGACCATATTGGCGGGCTTCTCACAGACGCCGGCAAATCCGCATTCCCTCATGCAAAAATCCGGTTCTCCTCGATCGACTGGGCAGGCTTGCAGCAGCAATCGGGCATGGCCGACTTCGCCAACGCCATCGCTGCACAGGTCGAACCGTTTGAACCCGGTGCCCAAGTAACGCCCTCCATTACGTCGGTGCCCTTGAGAGGACACACGCCCGGGCATGTGGGGTACGAGATCGTCTCTGCCGGTCGCCGTTTGCTGGACATTGGCGACGCGGCACACAGCGCTATCATTTCCCTGCAGAAGCCAGACTGGACCATGGGCTTCGACAGCGAGCCGCAAGTCGCCAAGGACAATCGCCGGGCAACGCTAGTGCGGCTTGCCGCGTCGCACGAGATGATCTTTGCGCCTCACTTCCCGTATCCGGGTATCGGCACGATCGTGACTGACGCAGACGCTTTCGCATGGAGCCCCACCGCAGGCGCCGATGGCGTGCTGCGCAAGTAAGGAGAGCGTCATGTCCATGTCAATCGAACGGTGAAGCACAAAGTTACCTGCCAGTGTGCCAGGCCATTGTTGTTGATCTCATCGAGCATCACCCGGGAAGCGAAAGTGCTTTGTGATTCATGAAGCGCTTTAACGCTGTCTAAGCCGCGCCTCGGGTTCGTGTGAACGTCGCTCGTTGCGAATTGCGGCCCCTGTCGCGCCGAATCTCCACCATGTCGAGTTCCGCTAACTTATTGAGACAAAAGCCTTTTTTTTTGCAGTGCGGTCAGACACGCGCTCTGTGGAGTCAGAGTGGAGTGAACCTTGACACCAAGCCTGCAGGGGGGCGGTCGCAAAGGTGGGTTTCCAATAAGTTATTGAAAGAGAAGGATATTTTCCTGATCTGGCGCATCGCTCGGGGCACGAAAGTTCCAAATTGAGTGACCAAAGTTCCAGATTCAGTGAATCTCGACATCGGGCATTCCCCATTCTTGAAATCGTCATACCCCGTCCCTATAATTAGCACTCGCCGGGCAGGAGTGCTAACAATGCCTCCGACCCCCGATGCTTTCCCGATGCGCCGCGTCTTGCGGCGCGTTTTGTGAATAAACACTCACTTTGCATTGAGGAGTTGTGTATGAACCTGCGTCCTTTGCACGACCGCGTGATCGTGAAGCGCCTGGACAACGAAACCAAGACCGCTTCGGGCATCGTCATCCCTGACGCCGCCGCTGAAAAGCCGGATCAAGGCGAAGTGCTGGCCGTTGGCCCGGGCAAGAAAGACGACAAGGGCAACGCGATCGCGCTGGATGTGAAGGTCGGCGACCGCGTGCTGTTCGGCAAGTACGCCGGCCAGAGCGTCAAGGTGGATGGTCAGGAAGTTCTGGTCATGCGCGAAGAAGACATCATGGCCGTGGTGCAAAAGTAAGCACGCGCTCGTTCGCAACGCTTACCTGTAACCCAATCCTCATTGCCGGCGCAGCTTATTGAGCGCGCGGGCACATCCAAAGATCTCGGAGATTCTCAAGATGGCAGCTAAAGACGTAGTGTTCGGCGACGCCGCACGTGCCAAGATGGTCGAAGGCGTGAACATTCTCGCCAACGCAGTGAAGGTGACCCTGGGCCCGAAGGGCCGTAACGTGGTGCTGGAGCGCAGCTTCGGTGGCCCGACCGTGACCAAGGACGGTGTGTCGGTCGCCAAGGAAATCGAGCTAAAGGACAAGCTGCAGAACATGGGCGCGCAAATGGTCAAGGAAGTCGCTTCCAAGACCAGCGACAACGCCGGTGACGGCACCACCACCGCAACGGTGCTGGCCCAGTCGATCGTGCGCGAAGGCATGAAGTACGTTGCCGCTGGCATGAACCCGATGGACCTGAAGCGCGGCATCGACAAGGCTGTGACGGCCGCTGTCGAAGAGCTGAAGAAGATCAGCAAGCCGACGACCACCAGCAAGGAAATCGCTCAAGTTGGCGCCATCTCGGCCAACAGCGACGAATCCATCGGCCAGCGCATCGCTGAAGCCATGGACAAGGTCGGTAAGGAAGGCGTGATCACGGTGGAAGACGGCAAGTCGCTGGCCGACGAGCTGGACGTCGTGGAAGGCATGCAGTTCGACCGCGGCTACCTGTCGCCGTACTTCATCAACAACCCGGAAAAGCAAGTTGTCCAGCTGGACAACCCGTTCGTGCTGCTGTTCGACAAGAAGATCAGCAACATCCGCGACCTGCTGCCGGTGCTGGAGCAAGTGGCCAAGGCTGGCCGTCCGCTGCTGATCATCGCTGAAGACGTTGAAGGCGAAGCCCTGGCAACGCTGGTGGTCAACAACATCCGTGGCATCCTGAAGACCGCCGCCGTCAAGGCTCCGGGCTTCGGCTATCAGGATGAACGAAAACTCGCC
>NZ_JBFBKP010000087.1:0-16777 GCF_040702285.1 Arthrobacter sp. NPDC080086 | reverse complement strand
CGAGCTGGAGAAGAAGCACACCGCCGGTGTGGACGTGACGCTGGAGTTGGAGGAAGGTGCACAGCTTGTCGCGCAGGCGGCCGACCATGCCCCCATCCACGAGCCGCCCGGTCTCCCGGGCGGGAATTCCTAGTGGAAGAAGTGGCGGGCGCCGGTGAAGTACATCGTGATGCCGGCGGCGTTGGCCGCGGCGATGACTTCCTCGTCCCGGACGGAGCCGCCGGGCTGGACGACGGCGCGGACGCCGGCGTCGATCAGGATCTGCAGGCCGTCGGCGAACGGGAAGAACGCGTCCGACGCCGCGACGGCGCCGCGGGCCCGCTCCGGGGCGTTGGTGGCATTGGCATTGGACGCCCCGCCGGCGCCGTCGACATCCGACTCCACGGAGACGCCAAGGGTGTTGGCCCGTTCGACGGCGAGGCGGCAGGAGTCGAGCCGGTTGACCTGGCCCATGCCGATGCCCACGGCGGCGCCGTCGGCGGCCAGCAGGATGGCGTTGGACTTGGCCGCGCGGCATGCGGTCCACGCGAAGGCGAGATCGGCGAGGGTCTTCTCGTCGGCGGCCTCACCGGCGGCGAGGGTCCAGTTGGCGGGGTTGTCGCCGTCGGCGTCGACCTTGTCCGTGGCCTGGACCAGCATGCCGCCGGAGACCTGGCGGAACTCGGTCGGGTAGCGGCCGTAGCCCTCGGGCAGGGTCAGCAGGCGGATGTTCTTCTTCTTGGAGAGGATTTCCACCGCCCCATCCTCGAAGCCCGGGGCGATGACGACCTCGGTGAAGATGCCGGCGACGGTCCGGGCCATGCCGGCGGTGACGGTGCGGTTGGCCGCGATCACGCCGCCGAAGGCGGAGACCGGGTCGCAGGCGTGGGCCTTGGCGTGGGCGTCGGCGATCGGGTCCGCGGCGTCGGCGGAGCCCACAGCCACGCCGCATGGGTTGGCGTGCTTGATGACCGCGACGGCGGGCTGGTCGAAGTCGAACGCGGCGCGCAGGGCGGCGTCGGCGTCGACGAAGTTGTTGTAGCTCATGGCTTTGCCGTGCAGCTGGTCGGCCTGCGCGATGCCGGCCGGGGCGGCCTTGTCCACGTAGAGGGCGGCCTGCTGGTGCGGGTTCTCGCCGTAGCGCAGCACCTCGGAGCGTTCCAGCGCCAGGCCGGCGTACGCGGGCCAGTCGATGACGCCGTCGCCGTCCTCGTCCAGGAACTGGCTGGCGGTCCAGGTAGCGACGGCGGTGTCGTACGCCGCGGTGTGCGCGAAGGCCTTCGCGGCCAGCCGGCGGCGGGTCTTCAGGTCGAAACCGCCGGCGGCGGCGGCTTCCACGACCGAACCGTAGGCGGCCGGGTCAACCACGATCGTGACGGCGGCGTGGTTCTTCGCGGCCGAGCGCACCATGGCGGGGCCTCCGATGTCGATCTGCTCGACGACGTCGTCCTGCGCGGCACCGGACTTCACGGTCTCCACGAACGGGTAGAGGTTCACGACGACGAGGTCGAAGGGCTCGATGGCCATGTCCTCGAGGGTCTTCATGTGGGCGGGAACCCGGCGGTCCGCGAGGATGCCGCCGTGAACGCGCGGGTGCAGCGTCTTGACGCGGCCGTCCAGCATTTCCGGGGAGCCGGTGACTTCTTCGACTTCCTGCACGGGGATCCCGGCAGCCGCGATCTTCTTGGCGGTGGAACCGGTGGAGACGATCCGGACGCCGGCGTTGTGCAGGCCCTGGGCGAGCTCCTCCAGGCCGGTCTTGTCGTAGACCGAGATGAGGGCCCGGCGAATGGGGACACGGTCGATGGACACACGCTCATGCTGCGTAAAGCTCACAAAAGTCTCCGTCTTATATCGCGGCGCGGCCGCGGCGGGTGGGGATGCGGCCAGTTTATCGCGTCGCCCCGGACTTCCCCCTCCCGGAGCCGCCGTCCGGGCCGAGTGTGAAGCTGCCCCGCGTGCCGGGGCCGGCCACCTCCCCGGCCGTCGGTCCGGGCACGTAGAGTTCTTGCAGGAGGCCAGATATGAACACTTACACCACGGTGCCCAGCGGCGAACAGGTGGTCCAGGAACTGCCGTGGCGGTGGAAGGTCCAGGGCCGGATTTTCCTGATCGGCGGGTTGGGTTTCATGTTCGACGCCTGGGACGTCACGCTCAACGGCATCCTCATACCGCTGCTGTCCAAGCACTGGTCGCTCGGGCCGGGGGACGCCGCCTGGATCGGTACCTCCAACCTCATCGGCATGGCCCTCGGCGCCTTCGTCTGGGGCACCATCGCGGACACCATCGGCCGGAAAAAGGCCTTCTCCGCCACGCTGCTGATCTTCTCCATCTTCACCGTGCTCGGCGCCCTCTCCCCGGACTTCACCTGGTTCGTGGTGTTCCGCTTCCTGGCCGGGTTCGGCCTAGGCGGCTGCATCCCGGTGGACTACGCGCTGGTGGGTGAGTTCACGCCGCGGAAGCAGCGCGGCCGGGTCCTCACCGCGATGGACGGCTGGTGGCCGGTGGGGGCCGCGCTGTGCGGCTTCGTCTCCGCCGGGCTGGTGGCGGCGTTCGCGGACTGGCGCCTGACCATGCTGATCATGGTGCTGCCTGCGCTGCTGGTGGTCTGGGTCCGCCGTAGCGTCCCGGAGTCGCCGCTGTTCCTGATCCGGAAGGGCCGCCGCGAGGAGGCGGCCGCCGTGATCGATTCCCTGGTGGCGGCCACCGGCGGGCAGGCCCGGGCGTACAGCCTGCCCGAGCCGCAGGACGTCCCCCGGCTCTCCGCCGGAAGCGCCTGGACCCAGCTGCGGGCGCTGTGGCGCTACGACTGGAAGATCACCACCGCGGCCTGGGCCCTGTTCTTCTCAATCCTGCTGGTCTACTACCTGTCCCTGACCTGGATGCCGCGGATCCTGATCGGCGCCGGATTTGAGGAGTACAAGGCGTTCCTGACCACGGCCTCGATGGCCGCCGTCGGGCTGCTCGGCGTGGTGGTGGCTGCCCTGCTGGTGGAGCGGACGGGACGCAAGTGGATCCTGGCGGTCACCGGCCCGCTCTCGGCCCTGATCCTGGTGGTGGTCGCCGTCGTCGTGGACATCCCCACGGCCGCCGTGTTCTGGCTGCTGCTCTTCGGCTTCGTGGTGCAGGTGGCCATCCCCGTGCTGTACGCCTACGTCTCCGAGCTATACCCGACCGAGCTGCGCGGCACAGGCTTCGGCTGGGCCTCGACCTTCTCCCGGGTGGGTGCCGGCTTCGGGCCGCTGCTGTTCGCGGCGGTGCTCTGGCCGCAGCTCGGCTTGGCCACCTCGTTCGCCCTCGCCGGCGGGCTGGTGCTGGTCTCGGTACTGTGGATGGCGTTCTTCGCCCCGGAGACCAAGCAGCGCCGGCTGGACTGACGCCCACCCCTAGCACGCCGAATGCCCTATCACTTGCGGTTGCCATTCCTCCTCGGAAGCAACCGTAAGTGATAGGGCATTCCTCGTGGCGTCCTACTGGATGCAGGTCACGTAGACCGTGAGCGCCGTCCCCCTGGACTGGGTTACCGTCCAGCCATTGGCGCCGGAGGGCTGGCTGGACAGTACCTGATTCCCGCTGGTGGCGATGGAGGAGAATCCTCCGCCGACGGCGACCTTCCCGGCCGGGCACGTCGCCGTTACCGAGGTGGCCGTCGTTCCGCTGGCCGTCGTCACGCTGACGCTGGTGGACGCCGCGGCGCCGGTCGGGCCGGCGGGACCCGTAGCGCCGGTGGCTCCGGTGGCACCCATGTCGCCGGTGGCTCCCTTCTCGCCCGGGGCGCCCTGCGGACCCGCTGCTCCCGTGGCGCCGGTCGCCCCGGTGTCGCCCTGGGGGCCGACGGCGCCGGTGTCACCCTTGTCGCCCTTGTCGCCCTGAGCACCTTGCGGACCGATCGGGCCGGTCTCACCCTGGAGGCCGGTGGCACCGGTGTCCCCCTTCTCACCCTGCTGACCTGTGGCGCCGGTGTCGCCCTTCTCACCCTGCGCACCGGCGGCGCCCGTGTCGCCCTGGTCCCCCTTGGCACCGACGGCACCGGTCTCCCCGGTGTCGCCCTTCTCGCCCTGCGGACCGACGGCGCCGGGGTCGCCCTTTGCCCCCTGGAGACCTTGGATGCCCTGGTCGCCCTTGTCGCCCTGGACGCCAGGCAAACCCTGGATGCCCTGGGCGCCGGCCGGGCCCATCGGTCCCGCCGGTCCGGCCACGCCTTGAATGCCCTGGACATTCCACGTGATCGGGGTTTCCTTCTTGGGGTCGCAGCTCTGCCCTGCGGCAAGGACCCGGAGCTGGCCGCCGTTGTTGACGTTGTAGCAGCCGTTGATCTCGCCGCTGCCGGACGTTGTCGTCACGGCATAGGCGGCAGAAACGGCACCCGTTCCGAGAACGAGCGCCGCGGTGAAGCCAAGGACTTTGGGACTGGTTTTAGCAAAGCTGAAGCGTGACAAGAGGACCCCCAGAGACGGAAGAAGCGGATGAGACGGCGTCAGCCTACGGTCCGGTAGGCACCGAAAACCGGGTCGTCAGTACTCGTCTTTACCCTTCCGCTACCCGTCTTTTTCGCGGTGTACTCGTTCTTGCGCACCGCGCTACTTGGCCTCGAAAGGCAGACGGCGCCGCCGGGACTGCCGCCTTCTCTACCCCCTCAGACGCCGAATGCCCTATCACCTGCGGTTGCCATTCCGGTCCGTTGGCAACCACAAGTGATAGGGCATCTGTATCCGTGGGGGCGTTACTGCCCGGCGGCGGCGAGGTCGTGGAGGGTCGACACCAGCAGTCGCCGTTCCACGGTCTTGATCCGCTCGTGCAGGGTCTCCTCGGTGTCGCCGTCCTCCACGGTCACAGCCTCCTGGGCGATGATCGGGCCGGTGTCCACGCCGGCGTCGGCCCAGTGCACCGTGCAGCCGGTGACCTTGACCCCGTACGCCAGGGCGTCTCGGACGCCGTGCGCGCCGGGGAAGGCCGGCAGCAACGCGGGGTGGGTGTTGAGGTACTTGCCGTCGAACGCGGCGATGAAGTCGGCGCTGACGATCCGCATGAACCCGGAGGAGACGACGACGTCGGGCCGGTAGGCGGCGACGGCTTCGGTCAATGCCGCGTTCCAGGCGGCGCGGTCCAGGTAGACCTTGAAATCCACCACGAAGGTGGGGATCCCCGCGGCGGCCGAGCGCTCCACCCCGTACGTCCCCGGACGGTCCGCGCCGACGGCGGCGAGCTCCACGTCCAGGTCACCGGCCCGGACGGCGTCGATGACGGCCTGCAGGTTCGAACCGGTACCGGAAACAAGGACTACGATGCGCATTGACTTAGCTTAGGCGGCCGCTCGCGTACGCTGGAAACCATGAGTTTCCCCCGGGGCGGCAACGCCGAGTCGCGGCTGCGAACATTGAATCTGTTCCGCGCCTTCATCGTAGTGGTCCTGGGCTCGTTCTTCGTCTTCCAGCTCGACGTCGCCTACCTGTGGCTGGCCGCGCTGCTCACCCTCTGCGCTGTGGTGCTCGGCGTCGTCCTGCTGGTGCGGGCCCTGAAACTCCGGGAGTCCCGGATGGTGCTCTTCGGGACGATCTCCGGGCTGGTGGTTACCACCGTGATGGTGCTGATGCTGCTGGTCAGTTCAGTGTTCTACACCCAGATCCGCGATTACCAGCAGTGCGCGCGGCAGGCCCTCACCGAGCAGGCGGCCTCCACCTGCCGGGTCACGCTGGAGAAATCCCTGCCCGCCCCGCTCCGCTAGGACACCCGCGTCCGGGCTCAGTTGCTCCGGGCTGACGAGGACGAAGAGGCGGTCGACGCCGAGAGGTCAGCTTCCTGCAGCCGCTGCCGGCGTTCCAGCCACGGCCCCGCGGCGTAGCCGATAACGACGCCGGCGCCCACCTCGGAGGCGACGAACAGCGCCGTCACCACCGGGTCCGGCCCGATGTCCGTCAGCCGCCCGATCCCGGCAGAACCGCGGGCCAGCCACGCCAGCCCGGCCGCGAGCGCCCCGGCCACGACGCCGATCAGCGCGCCGAGGACCAGCGTGGAGAAGGTGGCGGTGAACCAGCGGGCCTTGACCTTGATGGAGAGCCATTCGTCGAAGTGGTTCTCCCCCTCGCGCAGGAACCACCAGCCGGCCAGGGCTCCGGCCAGGACGGGGACCACCAGCGCCACGAGGGCGTAGTCCAGCGGGCCGGAGGGCAGCGCGGCGAACACGGGGATGGACGGCAGCGGCCCGACGGCGGTGGCCAGCGGCCCGGCCTGGGAGCCGATACCGAGGGCGAAGCCTGCCCCGGAGGCCCACGCGAGGGCGAAGACCACCATGTTGGGAAGGTAGCCCAGCTGCGCGATGGTCAGGGCAGCCCCGCCCACCGGCCCGGCATTCAGGCCCTCGTAGACGTCGATGATCAGGTTCCAGTGGATCAGCAGGTCCACGGCCAGCAGCGCCGCGGCCATCGCCAGGGTGGCCATCACGGCGACGAACCCGGCCTTGATGGCGGAGCCCAGGTAGGAACCGGCCCAGCGAGAGTGCTGGCTGGTGCGGCTGATCCAGGCCACGGCGTCGACGCCGATCAGCCGGCTCCAGGACCCGGCCTCGCGGCGCGCGCCCACCACCATGCCGAGGGCGTAGGGAATCAGCGGGACGGCGGAGGCGGCCCAGAGGCTCACCCCCACCTCGGCGGTGCGGCAGAGGAAGCCGGTGGCGAACCCGAACGCGGCGTAGGTCAGCCAGGACCCGACGAGTGCCTGCCAGAGCTGGTCCGTGTAGGAGGCCCGGGCCAGCCGGCGGCCGGCCCGCCAGGCGAGCAGGAACGGGATGAGGGTCAGGCCCAGCGGGATCAGGGTGAGGGTGCCGGAGTCCGGGCGGGCGGCGGCGTCGGCCCCGACCCCGTTCAGCAGCAGCGGGACGCCGTGGATCAGCAGCCAGGCCTGCCCGGCCAGTCGGGCCAGGAACTCGAAACCGCTCTCGCGGAAACCGTCGCCGGCCCAGACGGCCACGATCGGCGCGATCACCACCAGCGCGGAGATCACCGCGGCCTGTGCGGACTCGAGTGCCCCCTGCAGCCACAACGGCATCGGAAGGCCACGGTCCCCGGTCTGATCAGCGCGCAGTTTCATCGTGATCCATCGTGCCACGCGGCGGCCTCCGAGCCGGGATCCGACAGGCGTCGGGGGCCGGATTCCCGGCGCTTTTTTGGCCCCTCCGCCGTAAAATTGAACTGTCCGCAATCAGTGGTTGGAGGCAGAAAATGACTACCGCATCCCCACATGCACACGGCGTCCATTTCGGACGGACAGACGTCCAGAACGTCGGCATGGGTGTGGGTATTGTCCTCATGGTCGTGGGTGTCCTGGGATTCATTCCGGGCATCACCACGCATTACGGCGAACTCCGGTTCCTGGGACCGGATTCGAATGCCATGTTCCTGAACCTGTTCCAGGTGTCGATGCTGCTGAACATCGTGCAGTTCGCGATCGGCGGGACCGGATACGTCATGTCCCGCAACAGCATGGGGGCCCGGAATTACCTGATGGGATTTGGCCTGTTGTACATCATCTTCGCCGTCTACGGGCTGATCGTGGGCGTCGGCTCGGCGGCCAATTTCCTGGCTTTCAACACCATGGATAACTGGACCCACATGGTGCTGGGCGTGGCGATGATTGGCGCCGGCTGGCTGCTCTCACGGCACCTGGCCGAAGACGCAGATACCCGGTAAACCACCACCGGGTAAGGGAGCCGCGAATGAGGAGCGAGTTCAACTAATCCGATAAGTCGTAGTACCCGCTGGTGCGGGCCCGGGCAGCGTCCCGAAGCCCGCACCAGCCTTCTTTTGCCCAAATGCTGGACTTACCCGGCGCCGTCACCCCAGACTGGCCTGACGCACCGTCGCGAAAGGTTGGCCATGCCTGATCTCACGTCCCTCATCCCGTTCTTCGCCGTCGTCGCTGGGGTGATCGTCGTCGTCGCCCTCGTCTGGGTGGCGGTGAAGCTGATGTGGAAGGTGGCGGAGCCGAATGAGGCGCTCATCATCTCCGGGCTGACCCGGGGAACGCTGGAAACCCGGGACGGCATGGACTTCAAGATCGTCACCGGCAAGGGCGCTCTGGTGGTGCCCGGCCTGCAGACCGTCCGGGCACTCTCCCTGACCCTGAACGAGACCGAACTCAAGGTCTCCTGCGTGACCTCCCAGGGCATCCAGGTGATCGTCGAGGGCGTGGTGATCTACAAGATCGGCGACGCACCGCCCTTCATCGCCAACGCGGCCCGCCGCTTCCTCGGCCAGCAGCCGAAGATGCAGAGCCAGGTCTACAACGTCTTCGAGGGCCACCTGCGCTCGATCATCGGCAGCATGACCGTGGAGGAGATCATCCGCGAGCGGGACAAGCTGGGCTCCCAGGTCCGCAGCGCCAGCGGCGTGGAGATGGAGAAGCTGGGCCTGGTGGTGGACTCGCTGCAGATCAAGGACTTGCAGGATCCCACCGGCTACATCCAGAACATCGCCAAGCCGCACATCGCCCAGGTCAAGATGGAGGCCCGGATCGCCGAGGCCACCCGCAACCGGGAGGCCGCGGAGCGGGAGGCCGAGGCCGCCGCACAGATCGCGGACGCCCAAAGCCTCTCCGCCATCAAGCAGTCCGAGGCGCAGGCCAACGCCGAACGCGCCCGCGCCAACGCCGCCCAGGCCGGGCCGCTGGCGGACGCCACCGCCCGGCAACAGGTGGTGGTGCAGGAGACCGAGGTGGCCAAGCTGGAGGCGGACCGGGAGGAGCAGAAGCTGCAGACCACCATCCGCAAACCCGCGGACGCGAAGGCCTACGCCAAACGGACCGAGGCGGAGGGCCAGAAGTCCGCGGACATCAGCGCCGCCGAGGCCCTGGCCCGCCGCACTGAACTCGAGGCCCAGGCCAACGCCCGGCGCACCGAGCTGCAGGCGCAGGCCAATGCCAACGCCGCGGCGGCCGCCGCAGGCGCCACCCGGGTGACCGGCGAGGCGGAGGCCGCGGCCACGAAGGCCCGCGGCGACGCGGCCGCGTCGGCCATCAAGGCCAAGGCCCTCGCCGAGGCAGACGGCATCAAGGCCCGGGGCGAGGCCCTGGGCACCAACCAGGACGCGGTCATCTCCCAGCAACTCGCGGAGAACATGCCCGGCATTGTCGCCGCGGCCGCGGAGCCGTTCGCGCACGTGGGGCAGCTGACGGTGCTCAACGGCGGCGAAGGCCTGAACCGGATGGTCGGCGGCATCCTCGCCCAGGTGGGCGACTACCTCCCCGCGCTGCGGAGCTCGCTGAAGAACGGCCGCGACGGCACCCGGGCGGACGGCACGCGGGCGGACGGTACACCGGGACCCCAGAGCCGCACCGCCCCGAAGCAGCCGACGCCGGGCAGCTAGGAACGCCGAATGCCCAGGAACGTCGACCGGAGCCTCACCGGGCGGATCGGCCGGGTCTCCGGCCGGGTAGGCCCGGGGACGCTCGGTGAGGTGATGCTGCCGTTCCGCGGCGGCATCAGCGCCTTCCACGCCCACCCCTTCGACAAGGAAAGCAGCTTCGCGGTGGGCGAGGAGGTCCTGGTGATCTACTACGAGCCTCCCCAGACGGTCTACGTGGACGAACTCCCCGACGTGCTCCGCGGCGGCAGCCGGCCCTGATCCCCGCCTGTTAACCCAGTCTTCCCCCGCACGCCACGCCCGCCACCCCGGGCCGTCAGCCGCGGCACCCACGGTGGAGGGGTGAGGATCGCACTCGTCGCCGAATCATTCCTGCCCCAGATGAACGGGGTCACCCACTCCATCCTGCGGGTCCTGGAGCATCTCCAGTCCCGCGGTGACGAGGTGCTGGTGATCTGCCCCTCCGGACAGGACACCGGCGTCCCGAACGAGGTCTACGGGGCCCGGATCCACCGGCTCCCCGCGCTCCCCCTGGCCGGCTACACCAACGTTCGGGTGGCGATGGGAGGCGTGGCCCGGGTCAAGCGAATCCTTGCCGGCTACGCGCCCGACGTCGTCCACCTCGCCTCCCCCTTCGTGCTGGGCTGGCGGGCGGTGCAGGCAGCCCACCAGCTCGGCATCCCCACCGTGGCCATCTACCAGACCGAGGTCCCCGGCTACGCGGCCCGCTACGGCGTCCCCTACCTGGAGAACTGGGCGTGGAACCGGGTGGAGCAGATCCACCTGCTGGCCACCCGGACCCTGGTTCCCTCGACCTTCGCGCTGCAGCAGTTCCGCGGGCGGGGCATCCCCAGGGTCAGCATGTGGCGCCGGGGCGTGGACACCGCACGGTTCCACCCGGCCAAGCGCGACGACGGCTGGCGGGCGGCCGTCGCCCCGGCCGGCGAGCGCATCATCGGCTACGTGGGCCGGCTCGCGGCCGAAAAGCAGGTGGAGGACCTGGCAGTGCTGGCGTACCTCCCCGGCACGCGGCTGGTGATCGTGGGCGACGGCCCGCAGCGGGCCGCCCTCGAGGCGGCGCTGCCGGGCGCCCTGTTCACCGGGTTCCTGGGCGGCGAGGACCTCGCCCGGACCGTGGCCTCCTTCGACCTGTTCGTCCACCCCGGCGAATTCGAAACCTTCTGCCAGACCATCCAGGAGGCCATGGCGTCGGGTGTGCCCGTAGTCGCCACCGGTCGCGGCGGCCCGCTGGACCTGGTGGAGAACTCGCGCACCGGCTGGCTGTACGAACCCGGGGACCTCGCCGGGCTGCGCGCCCGGGTGGCGGACCTGGCCGGCGACGGCGCCAAGCGCCGGGCCTTCGCCGAGGCCGCCCACGCCGCGGTCCAGGGCCGGACCTGGCACGCCCTCGGCGAGGAACTCGTCACCCATTACCGCGAGGTCTCCACCGGCGTACCGGCACCCGCCGGCGCCGCCTCCACCACCCGCCCCGGAAGAGGAGCAACCCTGTGAAAATTTCCGTGATCGGCTGCGGCTACCTCGGCGCAGTGCACGCCGCCACCCTCGCCTCGATGGGCCACAGCGTGGTGGGGATCGACGTCGACGCCGCCAAGGTCGCCCAGCTGGACCGCGGCGCCGCCCCCTTCCACGAGCCGGGACTGGACGAGCTGCTGCGCGACGGGCGGGCCAACGGCCGGCTCACGTTCTCCACCAGCTTCGCCGACGCCGCCGGGGCGCAGCTGCACTTCCTCTGCGTCGGCACCCCGCAGTCGAAGACCTCTGACGGCGCCGACCTCAGCTACCTGATCGCCGCCACCGAGGCCCTGCTGCCGTTCCTGGCCCCGGGCTCCGCCGTCGTCGGCAAGTCCACCGTCCCGGTGGGCACCGTGGACATGCTCGGCGGGGTGCTGGCGGCCAGGCCGGACGTGCTGCTGGGCTGGAACCCCGAGTTCCTGCGCCAGGGCACCGCGGTCAAGGACTCCCTGGTCCCGGACCGGCTGGTGTACGGCGTCCCCGGCGGGGCGCACGCGGCGGAGCAGCCGGGCAGCGCGGCGGCCGCCGTCGCCGCGGCCCTGGACGCGGTTTACGCCCCGCTGCTGACGGCCGGGATCCCCCGGCTGGTCTGCACCTTCGCCACGGCCGAGCTGATCAAGTCCGCCGCGAACGCCTACCTGGCCACGAAGCTGAGCTTCATCAACGCCATGGCGGAGCTCTGCGAGGCCGCCGGCGGGGACGTCACCGAGCTGGGCGCCGCGATGGGCCTGGACCCGCGGATCGGCGGCCGGTACCTGCACGCGGGCCTGGGCTTCGGCGGCGGCTGCCTGCCCAAGGACATCCGCTCGCTCCGCGTCCAGGCCCGGGAGCTGGGCGTGGACTCGGTGGACGACTGGATGGCCACGGTGGACGGGATCAACCGCAACCAGCGCTCCCGGACGGCGGCCGCGGCCCGGGAGCTGTGCGGCGGCAGCGTGGCCGGACGCCGGGTCACGGTGCTTGGGGCGGCGTTCAAACCGGACACCGACGACATCCGGGATTCCCCCGCCCTGGACGTCGCCCGGCGGCTCGCCGACGACGGCGCCCACGTCACCGTCACCGACCCCGCGGCCGTCAACAACGCCTGGCTGCACCACCCGCAGCTGCGCTTCGAGGCCGGCACGGACGCGGCCCTCGACGGCGCCGAGCTGGTGCTGCTGCTGACCGAATGGGAGCAGTACCGGATCCTGGACCCCCGTGCCGCCGGGGACCGGGTCCGCCGCCGGGTCCTGCTGGATGCCCGGAACGCGCTCGACGCCGGGGCCTGGACCGCGGCCGGCTGGACGGTGCGGGGGCTCGGCCGTGCCGGGGCCGGGTCTGCACACGGCGCCGCGCTGCCCCGCTGACGGCCGGGACCGTCGTCGGCCCCTATGATCACTGAGGGGAGGAACTACTTTGCACCAACGTCGGTCTCACAGTCGCGCGGTCCCGGCCGCATGACCATTTCAACGCGCTCCGAGGAGGACGCCCGGCTCCGCGAGGCCATGTCGCTGCTCGCGGCCACCCTCGAATCGACGGCGGACGGGATCCTCGTGGTCAGCGGCGACGGCCGGATCACCTCCGTCAACAACCAGTTCCTCTCCATGTGGGGCGTCCCCCGGGCCCTGGTGGACACCGGCGATGACGAGGCCGTGATGGGCTTCGTCCTGGGCCAGCTCGCGGACCCGCAGGCATTCCTGGCCAAGGTCACCGCCCTCTACGCAGACCCGGAGGCCGAGAGCCACGACGTGCTGTCCTTCCGCGACGGCCGGACCTTCGAACGCTACTCACGCCCGCAGAAGGTGGGCGACCGGGTGGCCGGCCGGGTCTGGAGCTTCCGCGACGTCAGCCAGGCACGCCGCGACCAGGAACGCATCACCCAAGCCATGGCGGACCTCGCCGCGCAGGCCGGCCAGCTGCGCTCCCTGGCCTTCAACGACCCGCTGACCGGGCTCTCCAACCGCCAGCTCTTCAACGACCAGCTGGCCCACGCCCTGGCCGGCCCGTGCGGCACGGCCGTCGACGTGCTGCTCCTGGACCTGGACGACTTCAAGGAAGTCAACGACATCCACGGCCACCACGCCGGGGACCAGATGCTGATCGAGGTGGGGCGCCGGCTCCGCGCCTGCGTCCGCCCCTCCGACGTTGTAGCACGGCTGGGCGGCGACGAGTTCGTGGTGCTGATGGTGGGATCGCTCGACGCCGACGCCGCGGCGGCCCGGATCGTCGGGTCCCTGAAGGAGCCGCTCTGGGTGGACGGGTCCATGCTGCGGCCCAGCCTCAGCCTGGGCCTGGCCTCGATCAGCGCCGATGCCTACGACGCGTCCGAGCTGCTGCGCCGGGCGGACATCGCCATGTACGCGGCCAAGGCGGCCGGCAAGAACCGCTACCTGCGCTTCCAGCCCGAGATGATGACCGCGCTGCTCGAACGCGCGGACCTCGAGGCCGGGCTGCGCGCCGCCGTCGAACGCGGCGAAATCACCGTCCACTACCAGCCGATCGTCGCTTCCCGTCTCGGCCGCGTGGTCAAGGTCGAGGCGCTGGCCCGCTGGGAGCGCAACGGGGTCCTGGTGCCGCCGCAGCAGTTCATCCCCGCCGCCGAACGCAGCGGCCTGGTGGTGGAGATCGGCACCGAGGTGCTGCTGCGCGGCTGCACCGAACTGCAGCCTTGGCTGGCCGCGGACCCGGCCCGGTCCCTCGCCGTGAACGTCTCCGGCGTGCAGCTGCAGCAGGGCAACGTCCCGGAGCTACTGCTCTCCACCGCTGCCGCGTGCGGGGTGGACCCGCGGCAGCTGGTGGTCGAGGTGACCGAGAGCGTCTTCTTCGACGACGATTGCCAGGTCCACCGCCAGCTGGTGGAGCTGCGCGGCGCCGGCGTCCGGGTGGCCCTGGACGACTTCGGCACCGGCTACTCCTCCCTGGGCCGGTTGCAGGACCTGCCCGTGGACACCCTGAAGATCGACAAGTCCTTCGTCCAGATGATCCGTACCGGCACCGAGCACCTGCCCATCCTCAACTGCATGATCAGCATGGCCCACGGCCTGGGCCTGACCGTCACCGCGGAGGGCGTCGAGACCCTGCAGCAGGCCCGGTACCTGGTGGAGCGGGGATGCGATTCACTGCAGGGCTATATGCTCTCCACCCCGCAGCCGGCGGCCACCCTGCCCGCGGCGCTGGCCCTGGCGGAGGCCGCCGCGGCTGCCCTGCGCGGCGACACCGCGGCCCGAAGGTCCCCGTTACTGTGATTTGGCTCTCATGGCCCTATGATGCTTGAAAGTTGTTGGCCACCGCTCGGCCGGCGGCACTTGACATCAAAAGCCTGGGGGCTGGCATCACCGTGGAACAAGGACTCGCAGAGACCCTGCTGACGCAGGGTCCGGATGCGCTGCTGCTGCTGACCACCTCAGGGCTGATCTCCTACGTCAATCCCGCGGCCGAACGGCTCTTCGGGTACCAGGCCTGCGAGCTGGTGGGCGAGGAGCACACCCGTCTCCTGGCCAAGGACGACCGCGGCGGATTCCTGCGCATCCTCGGCCGGTTGGGCGGCGACAGCACCTTCGGCATCAAGCCGTTCCCCGGGATCGGGCTGCACCGCAACGGGAGCGAGATCCAGTTGGAGCTCACCTGTTCACTGGTCAGCACCGGGACCCGGACCTCTGTGGCCGTGGCGGTCCGGGAAACCACCTACCGGGACACCGACGCCGGGCGGCGGCACGCCATTTCCATGCTGGACGCGACACTGGAGACGACGGCGGACGGCATCGTGGTGGTCTCCAACTCAGGGCAGATCACCGGCGTCAACGAACAGTACCTGAGCCTCTGGGGCATGCCGCGGGAGATCCTGGCCGAGAACGACGCCTACGCGCTGGTGAAGTTCATCGCCACGAAACTGCAGCACCCGGACTGCTTTAAGGCCAAGGTGGCCGAGCTCTACGCCAACCATGAGCTGCACAGCCAGGACGTGCTGGAATTTCAGGACGGCCGCACGGTGGAGCTGGACTCGCGCCCGCAGACGGTGGCCGGCGAGGTGGTGGGACGGATCTGGAACTTCCGGGACGTCACGTCCCGGACTGTGGCGGAGGACCAGGCCCGGCGCGCGCTGGAGGAACTGGCCCAGCAGGCGGACCAGCTTAAGGCCCTGGCCTTCCAGGACCCGCTGACGGGCTTGGCCAACCGCATGCTTTTCAACGAGCGGGCCTCCGCCGCGCTGGACTCCCCCGGCTCCGTGGCCGTGCTGCTGCTGGACCTGGACGACTTCAAGGAAGTCAACGACATCCTGGGCCACCACGCGGGCGACCAGATGCTGGTCGAGATCTCCCGCCGGCTGCAGAACTGCGTGGGCCCGCACGGGACGGTGGCCCGCCTGGGCGGGGACGAATTCGTGGTGCTGCTGGAAGGCTGCGGGGACTCCGACGCCGTCGCGCAGCGGATCGTGAAGACCCTCAACGCCCCGGTCACGATCGAGGGCGCCTTGCTGCGACCCAGCCTGAGCCTGGGCGTGGCCAAGCGCGGCGAGGACAAAGTGTCCTCCGCCGAACTCCTGCGCCGGGCCGACGTCGCCATGTACGCGGCGAAGGAGGCCGGGAAAAACTGCTACGTGCACTTCCAGCCGGAGATGCTGGCCACCCTGATGGAACGCACCCAGCTAACCGCGGGGCTGCGCCAGGCGGTGGAACTGGGCCAGATCAAGGTGTTCTTCCAGCCGGTGGTCTCCGCCAACCGGCGTGAGGTGGTGCAGTTCGAGGCGCTGGCCCGCTGGGAGCGCGACGGCGTCATCATGGCACCGGACACCTTCATCCAGACCGCAGAACGCAGCGGCCTGATCCGGGACATCGGGGCGGAGGTGTTGCGGCAGAGTTGCGCCGAACTGCAGCCCTGGCTGGCCGAGGACCCGGGCCGGACCCTGGCCGTCAACGTCTCCGGGGTGCAGCTGCAGCACAAGGACTTCGCCGAACGGGTGCTGGACATCGCCGCCTGGAACAACGTGGACCCGCACCAGCTGGTCCTGGAGGTCACCGAGAGCGTCTTCTTTGACCCGGCCTCGCACGTGATCGCCCAGCTCAGCCACCTCCGCGCCGCCGGCATCCGCGTGGCACTGGATGACTTCGGCACCGGCTACTCCTCGCTGGGGCGGCTGCAGGAACTGCCGGTGGACGCGGTGAAGATCGACAAGTCGTTCGTCTCCATGCTCCGCACCGGCGAAGAGCGGCTGCCCATCCTGACCTCGATGATCCATATGGCGCACAGCCTGGGCCTGCGGGTCACCGCGGAAGGCATCGAGACGCCCGCCCAGGGCCGATACCTGATCGAGCACGAGTGCGACGCCCTGCAGGGCTACCTCTTCTCCCGGCCCGCGCCCGGGGTGCAGCGCGGGGCGGCGCTGGCACAGTCCGTGGAGGCCATCGAGGCGCTGCTGGAACCGCTCGTCGCGTACTAAGGACGGCCTGCCACGGCCCCTTGTCCGGTACTCCGGACGACACATTCGGGGGCTTTGGAAATAAGTGCCGCGGCGCGGGGCTGGTATGCCGGCTGGCGCATATGATGGGGCGGATATTCATCGAATCACTTGCTTCCGGGGGGACAGCACCACTATGGACTCAGCATTCGCACACACCGTGTTGGACCACATCCCGGACGCGTTGCTGCTGCTTGCCCCCGACGGCTCCGTCACCTTCCTGAACCGCGCCGCGGAGCGGCTCTTCGGCTACCCCCGGGCCCAGTTGCTGGGCGCGGATTACAGCCTGCTGCTGGCCGAGGCGGCGCGTGAGGGCCTGCACGCCACCGTGTCCGGGGTGCTCGGCGCAGCGCACGACGGCGGTGCCACGGCTGGCGCCAACGGTACGGCCCCGGTGTTCGCCGGCGCCGGCCGCCGGGCGGACGCCTCCGAGTTCCCGGTGGAAATCACCTGCGCCGCGCTTCCCGGCGGCGGC
>NZ_JBFBKP010000086.1:0-17030 GCF_040702285.1 Arthrobacter sp. NPDC080086 | reverse complement strand
AGCGTCATCTGCGTTGATGGTGCATCCCTTGTTTCATCCCCTGCCGGGGCTGACTCACTTTCTTTGTCTTGCCAAAGAAAGTAAGCAAAGAAAGGAATCGCCGAACCGGAGTTGCTGCTGGTCGAAACCGACGCGCCGTTCCTGACCCCGCACCCGCACCGGGGCCGTCCGAACGCCAGTTACATGGTGCCGTACACGGTCCGCGGCATGGCCGAATTGACAGGCCGGGACCTCGCCGGACTCTGCGCCGGCCTGGCCGAAAATACCGTGCGGGCATACGGATCCTGGGACTGACGCCGGGATTTTTCGCGCTCTCCGATGTGACGTCCCATGAATACCCGGTATGCATAATTTCTTGGCCGCTTTATAACGCTCCGGTTACAGTGGTCAACTATTAGCCGGGGTCGGGGAAGGCCTTCGGATAATTTCACTCCTTTCGGACGCGCGCTGCAGTGGTTGATCCACGTGCGCGCTCTCGTTTGGTGGTGTGGCGGTGCCCGCGTTTTCCGCAAGCATCCGGACCCGGTCCGGACCAGCCCTCGAGGGTGTTTGACGGGACACGCCTGTGCACTTTTCCCCGTGCCCGGATGGTCCAAGAGATACGGGCAATCGTGGTCAAGTTCTTCACAACGGACGGCAAGGTCAGCGTCGTCAAGGTCGGTTCACAGCTGGTGGTCCTCATGGCTCTCGTGCTCGGCCTCGTCGCCTTCGTCGGCAACAACAAGACAGTCACGCTCAACGTTGACGGCAAGGTCAGCTCCGTGCAGACCTTCGGCGGCACCGTAGGCCAGGTTGTTAAGGCCGCCAACGTCGAACTGCAGTCCGCGGACAAGGTCACGCCCGCCGCCGACGCCCATGTCCAGGACGGCTCCGTCATCAACGTCAACCTCGCCAAGGCCGTCAAGGTCAGCGTGGACGGCGCCGAGCGGACCGTGACCACCACCGCCCCCACCGTCGAGAGCCTGGTCTCCGAGCTCGGCGTCGCCAGCGCCTCCGAGGTTTCCGTCCCCAAGGACGCCCAGCTGGCCGTCTCCGGCTCCTACGTGAGCATCTCGACGCCGAAGACCGTCACCCTCGTGGCCGACGGCAAGGACACCAAGACCACCACCACCGCCGCCACCGTCGGTGAGTTGCTGAACGGAGCCGGCATCAAGCTCGGCGCCAGCGACCGTCTCTCCCAGCCGGCCAACGCCCCCGTCGTCAACGACATGGTGGTCAAGGTCTCCCGGGTGGACACCACCAAGACCGACGAGACCACCGAAGCCGTCCCGTTCGAGAGCCTGAGCTCCGACGACGCGACCCTGTTCAAGGGCGATTCCAAGGTCCTGCAGGCCGGCGTCAACGGCAGCATGAGCAAGAGCTTCAAGCTGATCCTGGTTGACGGCCGCGAAGCCTCGCGCACCCTTGTCTCGCAGAACGTCACGCTCCAGCCGGTCACCGAGAAGATCGCGGTCGGAACCAAGGAAAAGCCCAAGCCGCAGGCCGCCGCCGCGCCGGCCGCGTCCGGCAACACCGGTGCCGCCGCCCCCGCCATGATGAACGAGGCCATGTGGGACAAGATCGCCCAGTGCGAGTCCGGCGGCAACTGGTCCATCAACTCCGGCAACGGCTACTACGGCGGCCTGCAGTTCGACATCCCGTCCTGGCTCGCCAACGGCGGAGGGGCCTACGCCCCCAACGCCAGCCAGGCCAGCAAGGCCCAGCAGATCGCCGTCGCGAACACCTACTACGCCAAGGCCGGCCTCGGCCCGTGGGGCTGCGGCTGGGCGGCCTCGCGCTAACCTGACCGCGATTACAGCACGATCCCGTGAAGGCCGGCCCCGGCTCTGTCCAGCACAGAGCCGGGGCCGGCCTTCGCCGTAACCTGCGCCATTTCCTTCGCCGTCTGCCGCGCCGCCCCCCGTCGGGGGCGGCGGCACCGCGGGATAGGATACCTAGGTGACTGAACCGACCTCCGCCGGGCCCGACGCGGCAACTCCCGCGACCGCCGCGACGCCTCCCGTGACCGCCCCTGCACCCCTGCTGGGCGCCACCGACATCCGCCGGATGGCCGAGGAGATCGGGGTCCGTCCCACGAAGACGCTGGGCCAGAACTTTGTCATCGACGGCAACACCATCCGCCGCATCGTCTCCGTCGCCGACATCGCCCCGGACGAGACCGTCCTCGAGGTCGGCCCCGGGCTCGGGTCCCTGACCCTGGGCCTGCTGGACGCCGCAAAAACCGTCGTCGCCGTCGAAATCGATCCGGTCCTCGCCGCGAAACTCCCCGCCACCGTCGAACGCTGGCGCCCCGGCGCCGCGCAGAACTTCCACCTGGTCCTCTCCGACGCCATGAAGGTCACCAAGCTGCCGGTGGAGCCCACCGCGCTGGTGGCCAACCTGCCCTACAACGTGGCCGTTCCCGTGGTGTTGCACCTGCTCCAGCACTTCCCGAGCCTGCGCCACGGGCTGGTCATGGTCCAGGACGAGGTGGCCGACCGGCTGGCCGCGGCGCCCGGCTCCAAGACCTACGGCGTTCCCTCCGTCAAGGCCGCCTGGTACAGCGGGATGCGCAAGGCCGGGGTCATCGGCATGAACGTCTTCTGGCCCGCGCCGAAGATCCACTCCGGCCTGGTGGCCTTCACCCGCCGCGAACCCCCGGCCACCACCGCCAGCCGGGAAGAGGTGTTCGCCGTGATCGATGCCGCCTTCGCCCAGCGCCGGAAGACCCTGCGCGCGGCGCTGGCCGGCTGGGCCGGCAGCGCCTCCGAGGCCGAGCGGTGCCTCCGAGCCGCGGGCGTGGACCCCACGGCGCGCGGCGAGGTGCTGGACGTGACGGCCTTCGCCCGGATCGCCGAGGCGCGCAACGCCCCGGCGCCCGCGGATGCCTGAGCCCTGGGCCATCTAGCGCGGAGCAGACCCCCGGGCCGCGTGGATATCACCTGCGCTGGCGGCTTGGAACCGCACCGCCCATGCCATAGCGTGGAGCCATGAACGCAGTGAGAGGGCGCTTCCCGGCGCGGACCGTGAGGGTCAAGGCGCCAGGCAAAGTGAACGTCTCACTGGATGTAGGGCCGCTGCGGCCCGACGGGTACCACTCGGTGGCCAGCGTCTACCTGGCCGTCTCGCTCTATGAAGAGGTGGCCGCCACCAGCACGGACACGGGTGAAATCACCGTCGTCATCAGCCCGGCCAGCACCCTGGACCTCGACGGCGTCGACATCCCCCTCGACGAACGCAACCTGGCCTACAAAGCCGCCGCCATCATGGCCGACGTCTCCGAACACTCCACCGGCGTGCACCTGGAAATCACCAAACGCGTCCCGGTAGCCGGTGGCATGGGCGGTGGCTCCGCCGACGCCGCGGCCACGCTGCTGGCCTGCGACGCGCTCTGGAACAGTGGACTCTCCCGCGAGGAACTCGCGCATCTCGCCGCCGAGCTCGGCGCGGACGTGCCCTTCTCCCTGCTCGGCGGCACCGCCGTCGGCCTCGGCGTCGGCGACGAACTCTCGCCCGCGCTCGTCAAAGCCCAGACCGACTGGGTGCTGGTCACCGCGGACTTCGGCCTCTCCACCCCCGAGGTCTTCCGCACCCTCGATCGGCTCCGGGCCGAGAGCGGCGAGGCCATCGAGGAGCCCACCTCCGTGGATCCCCGGGTCCTCGCGGCGCTGCTCAGCGGAGACGCCGACGCCCTCAGCCGCGTCCTCGTCAACGACCTGCAGCGCGCCTCGATCGAACTCGCCCCCGAGCTGCGCGATGTGCTGGGCCTCGGCGAATCCTGCGGCGCCATCGCCGGGATCGTCTCCGGCTCCGGCCCCACCGTGGCGCTGCTGGCGCACAACCCCTCGGCCGCCGACGGGCTCGCCACCGAACTGCGCCACCACGGCCTGGACGCCATGGCCGTCCACGGCCCGGTGCACGGCGCCCGCATCATCTCCGATACGCTCCTTTAAGTACGTTCGCAGTACGGACCCCGGCGGGGTCCTTCAGATCCAGGAAAGCAGTTCCCCGTGGCACACCTGCTCGGCGGCGAAAACCTCACGGTTTCGTACGCAACCCGTACCGTCCTCGACGGCATCACCCTCGGCCTCGAAGAAGGGGACCGGATCGGCATGGTGGGCCGCAACGGCGACGGTAAATCCACCCTGATGCGGTTGCTCGCGCTGCGCTCCACCCCGGATTCCGGCCGCGTCACCAAACGCGGCGACGTTAACGTCGGCTACCTGGACCAGAGCGACGTGCTCGACGGCGACCTCACCGTCGGCGCCGCGATTGTCGGCGACCAGGCCGACTACGAATGGGCCCGCAACCCGCAGATCCGCGAGATCATGGGCGGGCTGGTCTCCGACGTCGACTGGCACGCCAACGTCCACTCCCTCTCCGGCGGCCAGAAGCGCCGCGTGGCCCTGGCCAAGCTCCTGATCGAGGACCATGACGTCATCATGCTCGACGAGCCCACCAACCACCTCGACGTCGAGGGCGTCGCCTGGCTGGCCCGGCACCTGAAGTCCCGCTGGCGCGCCAACCAGGGCGCCTTCCTGGTGGTCACCCACGACCGTTGGTTCCTCGACGAGGTCTGCACCAAGACCTGGGAGGTCCACGACGGCATCGTCGACCCGTTCGAGGGCGGCTACGCGGCCTACGTCCTGGCCCGCGCCGAGCGCGACCGCACCGCCGCCGTCGTCGAATCCAAGCGCCAGCAGCTGGTCAAGAAGGAACTGGCGTGGCTGCGCCGCGGCGCCCCGGCCCGCACCGCCAAGCCGAAGTTCCGGATCGAGGCAGCCAACGCCCTGATCGCCGACGTCCCCGAGCCCCGCGACACCACCGCCCTGAGCAAGATGGCCACCGCCCGGCTCGGCAAGGACGTGCTGGACCTGGAGAACGTCTCCCTCGACCTGCGCGGCGACGAGTCCGGCCGGAAGCTCTTCGACAACATCACCCTGCGCCTGGCCCCGGGCGAGCGGCTGGGCCTGGTGGGCGTCAACGGCGCCGGCAAGACCACGCTGCTGAAACTGCTCAACGGCGAGATCGAACCCACCACGGGCAAGGTCAAGCGCGGCAAGACCGTCGTCACCGCCGTCCTCACGCAGGAGGTCAAGGAGCTCGACGACGTCTCCGACCTGCGCGTGATCGAGGTCATCGAACGGGAGAAGCGCTCCTTCAACGTCGGCGGCAAGGAATTCACCGCCGGCCAGCTCGTGGAGCAGCTGGGCTTCACGAACGAGAAGCAGTGGACCCCGGTCAAGGACCTCTCCGGCGGCGAGCGGCGCCGCCTGCAGCTGCTCCGCCTGCTGGTGGGGGAGCCGAACGTCCTGATGCTCGATGAGCCCACCAACGACCTGGACACGGACACCCTCGCAGCCGTCGAAGACGTCCTCGACGGCTGGCCCGGCACCCTCGTGGTGGTCAGCCACGACCGCTACCTGCTCGAACGCGTCACCGACCACCAGATGGCACTGCTGGGCGACGGCAAGCTCCGTGCCCTGCCGCGCGGCGTGGACCAGTACCTGGAACTGCGCGAGGCAGCCCTGGCCGGCTCCACGGTGTCCGGCGGCGGCAACCCGGTCACCTCCGGCGCCGGCGCGGCGGCGTCCGCGGCGTCGGGTCCGTCCGAGGCGGAGAAGCGCGAGGCCCGCAAGGCCAAGAACCGGATCGACCGCCAGCTGGGCAAACTGCAGCAGCAGGAGGACAAGATCCACGCCCAGATGGCGGCCGGCGCCGGCGACGCAAGCAAGTTCGACGAACTCGCCGCCCTGAACGCCAAGCTCCAGGAACTCGCCGCCGAACGCGAAACCCTCGAATTCGAATGGCTCGAAGCCGCAGAAACCCTCGGCGAGTAGCCCCGGCCGTTCCGCCGTGCTCGGGTTGGGTGCCGCAGGCGGCCCTCCACGCCGTGGTCGGGTTGGGTGCCGAAGTCGGCCCTCCACGCCGTGGTTGGCTTGGGTGCCGAAGTCGGCCCTTCCGCGTCGCTTAGACACAACGTTCCGGAGCCCTACGGTCGCTGAGCGACCTCCGGACCCCGGAGCGTCGCGATGCGCTCCTTTCGGAAGGACCGCCTCCGGCGATGCGTCTCGCCATCGCGCGTGGCCGAGAACACGCCGTTCTGCCGCACAAGCGGCGCCGCGGTCTTTCGCGTAGTCGCGCATCGCGGCACAACGGGCTCCGGAGGTCGCTCAGCGACCGCAGGGGCCTGTTGCGCCGTGTCTAAGCGACGGCGAAGGGCCGTTGCGCCGCGGTGGTGACCACGACATCGCAGGGCAACCGCGCCGCGAAGGTGACCACGACGGCGAAGGGCCACTACGCCACGAAGGCAATCAGCGGCTCAGCCGTCGATCTGGAGGCCCGGGTCCTTTTGCAGGCCGGTGAGGCCGTTCCAGGCGAGGTTCACCAGGTGCGCGGCCAGCTCGTGCTTGTTCGGGGTGCGGGTGTCCTGCCACCACTGTCCGGTCATCGCCACCATACCCACCAGCATCTGGGCATAGATGGCGCCGTCCGCGGCGCTGAAGCCGCGGCGGGAGAACTCGTCGGCCAGGATGTGCTCCACGCGGGTGGTGACTTGGGCCAGCAGTGCGGGGAAGGCTCCGCCGGGCTGGGCCGGGGGAGCATCGCGGACCAGGATCCGGAAGCCCTCGGCCCGGTCCTCGATGTAGCCCAGCAGTGCCAGAATCGCCCGCTCCACCAGGACCCGGGGCTTCGCGTCGGCGGACAGTGCCCCGCCGACGGCGCCCAGCAGGATCCCGAACTCGTGGGAGACGACCTGGCTGTAGAGGCCCTCCTTGGAGCCGAAGTGCTGGTAGATCACCGGTTTGGAGACCCCGGCGGCCGAGGCGATTTCCTCGATGGTGGTGGCGTCCCGGCCCCGGGCGGCGAACAGTCCGCGGCCGACGTCGAGCAGCTGCAACCGCCGCGCGGCGCCGGTCATCCGGGGCCGCGGGATGTGGCCGGGCGTCCGCCCCGGCATGCCGGTGCGGTGGTCCGCCCCTCCGGACCCGCCTGCGTTCTCACTCACAGCATCCATCATGCCCTAATCCGCGCGGCCGCCGCGGACCGCCAAGTCGCACGAGCAACATGCTTCGTGGCAGAATTGGCTCTCGTGCCAGGGCCTAACCGCCGGGCATGGTCCGCTCTGGTGTAATGGCAGCACCCCGGCCTTTGGAGCCGTGGAGTATAGGTTCGAGTCCTATGGGCGGAACTGCGGCAGCGGGTGGGGGCCCTGTGGATTCCAGTAGGATGGACAGGATGCCGAGATCCACCGAACAGCGGCCACGAGTCAGGCCGCTGAGCAAGGAGAGCCCGTACGTGAGCCCCGAGAACACCGGCCCAGCCGCCGTCATAGTCCTTGCAGCAGGCGCCGGTACCCGGATGAAGTCCCGTACACCCAAGATTCTCCACGAGATCGGCGGCCGTTCGCTGGTCGGCCACGCCCTGAACGCCGCGCGCGCCCTGTACCCGGAGGAGCTGGCCCTTGTGGTCCGGCACGAACGTGACCTCGTGGCCGCGCACATCGCGGCGCTGGATCCCGAGGCGCTGATCGTGGACCAGGACCACATCCCCGGCACCGGCCGCGCCGTCGAGGCGGCCCTCAAGGCGCTCGACGCCCGGCACGCCGGCGGCCCGCTGACCGGCACCGTCGTCGTCACCTACGGCGATGTCCCGCTGCTCACCGGCGGCCTGCTCGCCGAACTGGTGGCCGCGCACGAAGCCGGCGGCAACGCCGTCACCGTGCTGACCGCCGTGCTCGACGACGCCACCGGCTACGGCCGCATCCTCCGCGCCGAGGACGGCACCGTCACCGGCATCCGCGAACACAAGGACGCCTCCGAGGCCGAGCGCGGCATCCGCGAGATCAACTCCGGCATCTACGCCTTCGACGCCGCCGTCCTCCGCGACGCGCTGGCCCACGTCACCACCGACAACGCCCAGGGCGAGAAGTACCTCACCGACGTCTTGGCCCTGGCCCGGGCCGCCGGCGGCCGCGTCGCCGCCGTCGTCACCGAGGACCGCTGGCAGGTCGAGGGCGCCAACGACCGCGTCCAGCTCTCCGCCCTCGGCGCCGAGCACAACCGCCGCACCGTCGAGGCCTGGATGCGCGCCGGCGTCACCGTCGTCGACCCCGCCACCACCTGGATCGACGCGACCGTCACCCTCGACGAGGACGTCCGCCTGCTGCCGAACACGCAGCTGCACGGCGCCACCCGTATCGCCCGCGACGCCGTCGTCGGCCCCGATACCACGCTCACCGACGTCGAGGTGGGGGAGGGCGCGAAGGTCATCCGCACCCACGGCTCCGGTTCGCGCATCGGCGCCCGCGCCTCGGTGGGACCGTTCACCTACCTCCGCCCGGGCACCGACCTCGGCGAGACCGGCAAGATCGGGGCGTTCTATGAAACCAAGAACGTCACCATCGGCCGCGGCTCCAAGCTCTCCCACCTCGGCTATGCCGGCGACGCCGAGATCGGTGAGGACACCAACATCGGCTGCGGCAACATCACCGCCAACTACGACGGCGAGAAAAAGCACCGCACCATCATCGGCTCCGGCGTCCGCACCGGCTCGAACACCGTCTTCGTCGCCCCGGTCCAGGTCGGCGACGGCGCCTACAGCGGCGCCGGCGCCGTGATCCGCAGCGACGTTCCTGCGGGCGCCCTGGCCCTATCCCTGGCCAAGCAGCGCAATGCCGAAGGCTGGGTCGCGGCGAACCGCCCCGGCTCCATCTCGGCGACCCTGGCCGAGGCGGCCGGCACCACAACTTCCTCCACTACTCCGGCACCAACAGAAGAGGGCTAGCAAACATGAGCGAAATTACGGCACACGGCGAGAAGAAGCTGGTGCTGGCCGCCGGGCGGGCGCACCCGGAGCTGGCACGGGAGATCGCCAAGGAGCTGGGCACCGAACTGCTGCCGCTGGACGCCTACGACTTCGCCAACGGCGAGATCTACGTCCGCGCCGGCGAGAGCGTCCGCGGCACCGATGCCTTCGTCATCCAGGCGCACCCGGCCCCGCTGAACAACTGGCTCATGGAACAGCTGATCATGATCGATTCGCTCAAGCGGGCCTCCGCCAAGCGCATCACCGTGGTCTCCCCGTTCTACCCGTACGCCCGCCAGGACAAGAAGGGCCGCGGCCGCGAGCCGATCTCCGCCCGCCTGGTGGCCGACCTCTACAAGACCGCCGGCGCCGACCGGATCATGAGCGTTGACCTGCACACCTCGCAGATCCAGGGCTTCTTCGACGGCCCCGTGGACCACCTGATGGCCATCCCGCTGCTGGCGGACTACATCCGCACCCGGGTCGGCTCCGACAACATCACCGTCGTCTCCCCGGACACCGGCCGCGTCCGCGTCGCCGAACAGTGGGCGGAACGCCTCGGCGGCGCCCCGCTGGCCTTCGTGCACAAGAGCCGCGACCTGACCGTGCCCAACCAGGCCGTCTCCAAGACCGTCGTCGGCCAGATCGAGGGCCGCACCTGCGTGCTGATCGACGACATGATCGACACCGGTGGAACCATCTCCGGCGCCGTCCAGGTGCTGAAGAACGCCGGGGCCAAGGACGTCATCATCGCCGCCACGCACGCCGTGTTCTCCGACCCGGCAGCCAAGCGCCTCTCCGAGTCCGGTGCCCGCGAGGTCGTCGTGACCAACACCCTGCCGATCGCCGCTAACAAGCACTTCCCGCAGCTGACCGTGCTCTCGATCGCGCCGTTGATCGCCCGCGCGATCCGCGAAGTGTTCGACGACGGCTCCGTTACCAGCCTGTTCGACGGCAACGCCTGACAGCCCGCTTCACCACGGCAGTGCCGGGCCCCGTTTAGCACATCGGGGGCCGGCACTGCTAGACTTTTTCCCGATACCTTGGCGAGGGAGAGCGCCGGCACAACAGCCGGTCTCCGTTATCGACTGGGTCTGAATCTCCTTCTGAAGTGGGCCACGCGCCCGGCGTCGAAGGTCGCTGACAGACCTCCGCCCTTGCTGAACCACCGTTCCACCAGAGGAGACGCTATGTCTGAGCAGAAGCTCGCAGCAGAAGTACGCACCGAATTCGGCAAGGGCTTCGCCCGCCGCGCCCGCATGGCCGGCCTCATCCCCGCCGTCATCTACGGCCACGGCGCCGAGCCGATCCACGTGACCCTGCCGTCGAAGGCCACCACCCTGGCCGTCCGCACCCCCAACGCCCTGCTGAACCTGGACATCAACGGCGAATCCCACCTCGCCCTGGTCAAGGACATCCAGCGCAACGCCGTCAAGCAGATCGTCGAGCACCTCGACCTGCTGACGGTCCGCCAGGGCGAGAAGGTTTCCGTTGACGTCCCCGTCACGGTCACCGGCGAAGTTGCTCCGGGCAACGTCCACAACCTGGAACTGACCACCGTTCCGCTCGAGGCCGAGGCAACCCACCTGCCGACCGCCGTCGAGGTCAGCGTCGAAGGCCGCGCCGCCGGCGAGCACGTGCTCGCCTCCGACCTGGTCCTGCCGAAGGGCACCACCCTGCTGGCCGACGCCGATACCCTGGTCGTCAACGTCTCCGAGGCCGTCGAGCTCGAGGTCGAGGAAGAAGAGACCGGCGAAGAGGCTCCGGAAGCCGGCGAGGAAGCTGCCGAGGAAGAGTCCTCCGAAGCTGCCGCCGAGTAATTACGGCGAATCGTCCGGCGGCCGGGTCCCACAGGGGCCCGGCCGCCGTCGTCTGTGCCCACCCCGCCCCGGCGGGCCGCCCTGAAAGGATCCACCCATGAGCGAAACCTGGCTGATCGTCGGGCTCGGCAACCCCGGCGCCGAATACGCCCACAACCGGCACAACGTCGGCCAGATGGTCCTCGACGACCTCGCCGCGCGGGTGGGCGGGGGCTTCAAGTCGCACAAGGCGGCGCGGGCCCAGGTGCTGGAGGGCCGGCTGGGCATCGGCGGCCCGCGCGTTGTGCTGGCCAAGCCGCTGACGTATATGAACGTCTCCGGCGGTCCGGTCTCGGCGCTGACGAAGTTCTACGACATCGACCCCGCCCACGTGATCGCCGTCCACGACGAGATCGACATCCCCTTCGACACCATCAAACTCAAGCTCGGCGGCGGCGAGGGCGGCCACAACGGCCTGCGCGACATCTCCAAGGCCCTCGCCACCAAGGATTACCTCCGGGTCCGCGTGGGCGTGGGACGGCCGCCGGGCCGGATGGACACCGCCGACTTCGTGCTCCGTGACTTTGCCGGACCCGAGAAAAAGGAACTGCCCTTCCTGGTGGGCTCGGCCGCCGACGCCGTGGAGGACCTCATCCGCGAGGGCCTGCTCGCCGCGCAGCAGAAGTTCCACCCCTCGAAGGCCTGACCGCCGCACCTCCCGGCCATAGCCGCGGGGCCCCCGGCTGGCAAGGGCCCTAGTCTCCTTCCCGAGCCTTCCGGCGCGCCGTTATGATCGCCATACTTCCGTGTCGCGGGGTAGGGTTACGCTACTTCCATGCCGACGGCGCGGGATAAGCCGTCCGCAAGCGGTAAGAGGGGGCTTGATGTCGAGGGATACGCTGAATTGGGGGGACGTCTCCGTGACGGTGCCTCCCGCTCCGGCCAGGGCCGGCGCAGCCAGCGGCGACGACCGGGGCGCGGCCGCGCCATCCGCCGGGCGCCATTCCTGGTCAGGCCTGGCACGCGGGGCCGACGCCGACCGCGTGGTCCGTGCCCTGACCGCCCCCGAGGGCATGGGGGTGGTGATCACCGGCGACCGCGGGGTGGGTAAGTCGCTCGTCGGACGCAGCGCCATCGCCGCCTTCGGCGCGGACGTCTACACCCTCCAGCTCCGCAGCCCGGGCAACGGTACCGCCACCCCCTACGGCTGCCTGTCCTTCACCCTGGCCCGCCTCCCGCAAAGCTCCCTGGGTTCACCGACGGCCATCCTGCACGGGATCACCTCGCTAATCCGGGACGACGCCGCCGGCCGCAAATGCGTCATCCTGCTCGATAACGCCGGCGCCCTGGATGAGCAGAGCACCGGGGTGCTGCTGAACCTGCTGCAGACCGGCACCGCCCGCCTGGTCGCCACCGCGCAGCGCACCACCGACCTCCCGCCGGACTTCTACTGGCTCATCACCTCCGGTCAGCTGGCCGAGGTCAGGCTCTCCGCCATGACCGAACTGGAGACCCGGAAGGTGTTGCAGGCAGCGCTGGGGCACCGCGTATCCACCGCCCTGGCCAGCCAGCTGCACGAACTGGTCGGCGGCAGCCCCACCCTGCTGCAGGCCGTGGTCTCCGAACAGATCGAGCGCGGCAACCTGGTCCTCGCCGGCTCCGTGTGGACCTTGGTGGACGAGGTGGTCCTGGACGGCCGCACCGCCCTGGAGGACATCGTCCGGGCACGCTACGCCCGCGAATCCCCGGAGGCCCGCGAGGTCATCGAGGTGCTCTCCTGCGCTCGGAGCATGTCGCTGTCCCGCCTGGCCCGGATGTACGGCCCGTCCCTCATCGCGGACATGGAGGAGGCCGGCCAGATCGTCGTCGACCGCACCGACCGGCACTTCGTCACCCTCGGCGACCGCTATCTGGGGGACATCGTCCGGAACTGGCTCAGCGTGGAGCGCCGCCTGGAGCTGCGGGACAAGGTCCCCGGTCACCGGGAAGAGGAGCTGGGCGAGCTCACCGTCCAGGACCTGCTGGCCTACGCCGCCTGGACCCTCGACTGCAACGCCGAACTCGCACCCGCCCACGCCCTGGCAGCGGCTCAGGCGGCCGTGCGGCTTTTCGACCCCAAATTCGCGCTGAAATGTGCCGGCAGCATCAGGTCCCGGGACCGCGAATGGCCCGAGGGCCAGCAGCAAAAAGCCGCCGCCTACCTCCAGCTGGGCCTGCCGCTGCAGGCAATGTCCGCCTTAGACGACATCTCCGAGGCCCAGCTGATGGCGCTGCCTCCGCGGGCGTTCGCCAACTTCATCGCGTCGAAGGCCGACTGCATGGCCTGGCTCGAGGACCGCTCCGGAAAGGTCCCGGAACTGCTCCGGCAGGCCCGGCTCCGGCTCCAGGAGTTCGGCCCCGACACCGAGGCCGACGGGCTGGCCTGCGCGGGCCTCTGCCTCGAGCTGTGCGAATTCAATTACCTGTCCTTCATCGGCGACTACGCGCCCATGATGCAGCGCCTCAGGGACGCCGCCGAGAACACCGCCGCGGATGCAGTCGACCCCGACTTCCGGCTCCGCGCCGCCATCATCCTGATGGAGGCGCTCGGCATGACCGGCCGGGAACTCGAGGCCCGGGCCGTGATGCGGGACATCGCCGGCCAGCTGGGTGAGCGGGCCAACGTTCCGCGGCTTAGGGAAAACTTCGCCTGGCGGTCCTTCAACGTCCTGCTCCTGGCCGGGCAGTGGCGCCAGAGCATCGACATGCTCAAGGACGCCAGCGGCCGGGCCGGGCACGGCCTGCACTCCGGCAGCGCCGCCACGGACCTCGCCGTCGGCCTCGCCTATGTCTACGCCGGCCGCGGCCACCTGGCCCTGGACCCGCTGCTGGCTGCGATAGCCCAGTTGGAGGTCCGGCCCAGCCTGCAGTCGCTGCGCCAGGCCTATGCCGCCGCGGCCTTCGCCTACGCCCAGATGGGCAACTCTGTCCAGGCCACGATCTACCTGGACCGGGCCCGCTCCGCCGACGGACCGGGCCGGTTCGTCGTCAGCAGCTCCGCGGACTTCTGCATGGACATGGCCTCCCGGTGGCTGGGGGACCCGGACGCCAAGGACCGGCTGGTCCGTGCGGCCGAACGCTACGACCGGGACGGCCTCTACACGCTGGCCGGCATCAGTATGCTGGGCGCCACCGTGAACGGCACGGTCAAGGACTTCCTGTTCATGGAGGAAATCGCCGGCCGGCGGCAGGGCCAGCTGGCCGAACTGTCCCGGGTGGTCGCCGTCGGGAGCCGGAAAAAAGACGCCGAAACCATGCTCGACGCCGCCGCCCTGGCCGCCGCGCTGGAGCTCGACGCGGTCCAGGCCCGGTGCGCGGCGCTGGCGTTCGACTTCGCCCGGGGCGCCGGCCAGGCCAGCCTCGCCACCGCGGCGCACAGCATGCTGGAGTCCCTCACCGACTCGGTGCCGTCGCTGCCGGTGGTGCCCAGGAACAAGGGGCCGCTGCTGACCGACCGGGAACGGCAGATCGCGTCCCTGGCCGGAAACGGCGTAACCAATAAGGACATCGCCCAGGAGATCGGCATCTCCGTCCGCACCGTCGAAGGCCACCTGTACCAGGTCTTCACGAAGCTTGGGGTGTCCTCGCGGAGTGATCTGCTTGGACTCATCTAAGGCCACCACCGCCTCCCGGGAGACGCGGAGCGCGGGCCTGACCGGACGGGCCGAGGACCTGCGCGCCGCGGCCGAGGCCCTGCGGGGCGGCATGCACGTGGCCGTGTTGCTGGTGGGCGAGCACGGCATCGGCAAGTCCACCCTGATGGAGGCCGTCGCCACCGAACTTCGGGACGAGGTCACCGCCGTCCGCCTCCACGGCAGCCCGGCCCTGGGCAGCGTCCCCTACGGTGTCCTCGCGCCCTACATTGTGGAGCTTCCGGTGGAGGAAGCAACGTCGCAGCTGGCCGTGCTGCGGACCTTCTGGAGCCACCTGGAGGCCCGGCGGCGGGTCACCGGCCAGCCGCTGCTGCTGATTGTGGACGACGCCCATGACCTGGACGAGGCCACCGCCTCGGTGCTGGTGGAGCTCGCGGCCGCTGGCTGGGCGAAACTGCTGGTCAGCGCGGCCGTCCGTCCGGGACTGCCCACCCCGCTGCTGGAGCTCTGGTTCGAGGGCATCGCGGAACGGCACGACCTGCGCCCCCTGACCCTCGAACAGACGCAGGACTTCCTGGCTGAGAGGCTGGGCCCGCAGGTGCTGCCGAGTGCCGCGGAAATGCTCTGGCACGCTTCCGCCGGAAACCCGCTGCTGCTGACCTGCCTGATCGACGACGCCCG
The DNA here is from genome assembly GCF_040702285.1 of Arthrobacter sp. NPDC080086. Taxonomy (NCBI): domain Bacteria; kingdom Bacillati; phylum Actinomycetota; class Actinomycetes; order Micrococcales; family Micrococcaceae; genus Arthrobacter; species Arthrobacter sp. NPDC080086. The sequence goes on along the minus strand of NZ_JBFBKP010000086.1, from coordinate 2,131 downwards.
GAACGACGGCACGCTGAAGCAGCACAACGGCGTCTGGCTCCTCACCCGCGCCCTGAACAGCCACGGCGAGCGGCTCACCGACGTCGTGCGCCGGCAGCTGCTCCGCCTCTCCGCGGACGAGCGCACGGCCCTGAACCTGGTGGCACTCTCCGAGCCGGTGTCCCGGAAACTCATCGAGGCCATGGTGGACGAGGACACCGTCGCCGGACTGGTCGAACAGGAACTGCTCCGGGTGACCGACGCGGCCGAACCGGAGTTGAGGCTCTGGCACACCACCTACGGCGACACCCTGCGGAACCTCGTGTCCCCGGCCCGCAGCCTCCAGCTCCGGCAGGGCCTGCTCCGGCTGATGGACCGGGAACCGGCCAGCGCCGAAGGCCTGCTCCGCCAGGTGAGCTGGTCGCTGGAGTGCGGCATGGAGGTCGGCGACCGTCAGCTGCTGCGCGCCGCCGCGCTGGCCAGCGGACTCTTCGAGGACGAGCTTGCCCGCCGCGCTGCCGGCCAGGTCAAGGACCCGGACCTGCGCATGGCGGGACGGGCAATCGTGGCACGCACGTACTACAACACCGCCAACCACGCCGCCGCCCGGGATATCCTGGAGGCGGACTTCGGCCGGGGCAGCACCGTCACGAGCCTGCTCTCCGGCACGCTGCTGTGGGCGGCCGTCCTCACCGCCCTGGGTCACAAGCCGGCCGAGATCGTCCGGCGCTCGGAGGAGTTGCTGGCCGCGGGCGAGCGGCTCGCCGGGGAACGCCCGGCCGAGGCGGAGAGCATCCGGGCCGCCACCGCCGCGCGGGTCCGCTCCCTCCGTGCGCTGGCGCGGGCGCTGGCCGGCGAACGCGAGGACGACGGCGGTGCGGAGCCCGGCGAATCCTTCCCCGCCGCGGAGACCGGCGACGGGCTCCCGGACAACCACCTGGAGCGCGCCTTCGAGCTGGCCCTGGAGGCCGAGCAACTGCTGGTCCGGGGCAATACCGAGGACGCCTACGCGGCCGCGACCCGGGGGATCGAGGCCGCCGGGAAGGCCGATGAGGAGGTCTCCTTCCTCACCGACTTCCTCGCCGTCCGCGCGGCCACCCCGCTGGTGCACGGGGGAAACTGGAGCGGCGCGGAGGGAGTGCTTGGCGGCTTCTCGGCCAGTTACGGGGCCAGCCTGATTGCCTTTGGCGGCGGCGTCCACACGGCGGCAGGGATCATGCTGCTCTACCAGGGCCGTGCCGCCGAGGCGAAGAAGACCCTGCGGGTAGGCCTGGAGGCCCTGCGGATCGCGGATGCCCAGCAGCTCTTCGCCCTGACCGCGGCCATGGCTTTCGCCGCCGCAGCGGAGGTGGGGGCCAAGAGCAAGGCCGCGGGGCTGCTGGCGGACTACGAATCCGCCAGGCCGCCGGCCTCCCGCTACCTGCGCACCCTCGCTGCGATGGCGGTGGTTTACGGGAAAGCGAAACTGGAAGACCACCCGGATGCCCTCGGTGAGCTGCGGCGGCTGGGGGAGTCCGGGGGATCTGACGGCGCCGGACTCGAGTTCGAGTCGCTGGCCTGGCGGCTGGCCCTCGGCGACAAGAGCGCCGCGGCCCGGCTGCGGGAACTCGCGCCGGACCTGGACGGCCGGCGCCCGGCGGCGGTCTGCGCCTATGCGGCGGCGCTGGGCACCGGGGACGCCGGGGAACTGCTGGCGGCGGCCAAGGGCTGCGAGGAAGCCGAGCTGTGGGGGTTCGCGGCGCAGGCCTACGACGACGCCGCCGCCGCGTACCGCGAGGCGGGGGACACCCTGCGGGAACGGGTAGCGACCGCGCAGCGCCAACGCTGCCGCGACCGGGCGTCCAGCACCCCGGGCCAGGAGCCGGACGCCCAGGACGGTGCCCTGGCGCTGCTCACCCGGCGTGAACGGGACATCGTCGCCCGCGCCGTCCGCGGCCTCAGCGACCGCCAGATCGCCGCCGAACTGCAGGTCTCCGTCCGCACCGTGGAGGGCCACCTCTACCGCAGCTACGCCAAGCTGAATATCAAGGGCCGCGAGGACCTGCGCCGCCTCGCCGCCGACGACTGACCCGGAATCCGCTACAGTTTTGCGTGCGGCCCGCCACTGCCCGCAACTACCCGACCACGCACAGAACAGGCCGCCGGAGCCGCC
>NZ_JBFBKP010000085.1:0-17276 GCF_040702285.1 Arthrobacter sp. NPDC080086 | reverse complement strand
TAAAAACTGGTACGGGCCGTGGTGCCGGCCCGACGGTAAGGCTGTTTAGCCCTCGCAGTCGCGGCAGTACTTCAGGCCGTTCTTTTCCTTGGCGACCTGGGACCGGTGACGGACCAGGAAGCAGGAGGAGCAGGTGAACTCGTCGGACTGTTCGGGAACGACGATCACCGTCAGTTCTTCGCCGGAAAGATCGGCTCCGGGAAGGTCGATGCCCTCGGCGGTGTCGTTCTCGTCGACATCGATAACAGCAGTCTGGGCGCCGCCGCCACGGGACGCCTGAAGGGCCTCCAGCGATTCAGCGGGAGATTCTTCTTCTGTCTTGCGTGGGGCGTCGTAATCGGTAGCCATAACGGGATTCACTTTCGTTGCTGCATAGCGCCATTTCAGGCACCTCAGTGAAGCAGTTTAGGGCATCATCGCAGAAGTTGAAGAATAGTGTGCGCAAGGCGACATCCGGGGCAAAAAATCCCCGTGATGGCGCGGAAGATGTCAGTTTTTATGGTGCTGTTGCACGGCTCAGGCGACCGGCCATACCACCAGCGTTTTCCAGGTGGCGGGGTCCGGCTCCGCGGCCGGGTCGGTGAGGTAGTACTCCCACATGGCCTCCCCCGGGGTGAGCCCGTCCGCCTGCATCTTTGCCATGACGGCTCCGTAGGTTTGCGGGAGGGTGTCATACGGGCCAACGTGCGTGGCCTCCAGCGCCCGGCCGCCGGGAAGGGTCCCGGCGACGACGGCGCCGTCGCCCCCTCCCGGGTAGGGGCCGGCCAGGGGGAAGCCGGCTTCGACATCGACGACGTCGGTGGGTGTCCCCCGGTACAGCGCGAACGGCGGGCCGGCCAGCTGGACGTTCTGTTGCTGGACGGCGGTCATGACGGAACGGTATGCCCGGTCGAAGAAGTCCCGCAGGTCCGCCATCGGCACGGTTTCGTGGATGACCGCGGTGGGCTGCTCCTGCCGGTCGCTGACGGTGATCTCCGGGGCGGCGTGGGGCTGGTGTTCGTTCATACGGCCACCCTCCCCGCGCCCCACGGTTCCGGTCAAGGGCCGGTTGGACCCCAGATTGGCCCCCGGTCGGTCCCCCGCGGGGAACTCCCCCGCGACCCTAGGACGCGCCCCTAGGAAGCTGCCGGACGGCGGTTGCGGTGCAGGAACCGGTTGACCCGTGCCCGGAATTCCACCGGATCCGCGGCCGGACCCGGCGGCAACGCCTTGGCCGGCTGTTCCACCGGGGCCAGTCCCTGGTTAACCGCCGCCTTGGACGCCCGCAGCGAAGCCAGGGACAGTCCGGCCCACTGCTCCGTCAGCCCAGCCACCGCGGCAGGACCACGGCCGGGGCCCGCCAGGGTGCTGACAAGTCCCGTCGCGTAGGCCTCAGCGGCGGAGAGGATCCGGCCGCCGAAGAGCAGATCCTTGGTCCGGGACGGCCCGATCCGCAGGGACATCCGGTTGGCAAAGGTGGGCGGAATGAGCATCCCCAGCCGGGCGATCGGCATCCCGATCCGCGCATTCTCCTCCAACACTTGCAGGTCGCAGGCGAGCGCCAGCTGGCAGCCCGCGCCTGTGGCGACACCCTGCACCAGGGCCACCGTCGGCACCGGGATGGCCTCCACGGCCTGCAACGCCTCCTCTATGGCACCGAAGGCGCCGGTCACCTGGTCCCCGCTCGCGTCCTGCCACTCCCGCAGGTCCGAGCCGGAGCAGAAGGTCCCGCCGGCACCCCGAATCACCACGGCCCGGACGGCGGGGTCCGCGGCGAGCGCCCGGGCCTCCGCCGCGAGCGCCCGCCACTGGTCCGAGTCGAGGGCGTTGAAGCGTTCGCCGGTGCCCACCTCCAGGTCGGCGACGCCGTCGTCGTCGATATCCAGCCGGACTCCCGGGGCGTGCCCCACCGCGGCCGTCACTGCACCGCGCCGCTGCTGTGCAGGGCGTGGATCCGGTCCGCGTCCAGGCCCAGCGACGCCAGCACCTGGTCCGTGTCCTGGCCCAGGACCGGCGGGGCGGTCCGCACCGAGGCGGGCGTCCGGGTCAACCGCACCGGGCAGCCCACCACCTTCATGGGTCCGGCGGTCGGGTGGTCCAGCTCGGCCACCATCCCACGGGCCAGGACCTGGGGATCGGCGAGTGCCTGGTCCACAGTCTGGATCGGTCCTACCGGCACACCGGCCTCGTCCAGGGTGCGCACCCAGTCCTCCGTGGTGCGGCTCCGCATGATGGCCTCGATCGCGGGAATCAGCTCCTCCCGGTGGGCGACGCGGGACGGATTGCTCGAGTACCGCGGATCCCCGGCGAGCGCCGCGTCGCCGAGGGCGTCCGCGAAGCGCCGCCACAGCCCGTCGTTGCCGACGGCGACCATGACGAAGCCGTCCGCAGAGGGGAACGCCTGATACGGGGCGATCGTGGGGTGTGCCGAGCCGTAGCGGCGCGGAACCTCTCCGCTGGCGAAGTAGCCGCTGGAGACGTAGGTCAGCCAGGAGACGGACCCGTCGAGCAGGCTGATGTCCACCCACTGGCCCTGCCCGGTGCGCTGCTTCTCATGCAGGGCGGCCAGGACGCCGATGGTGGCCCACATCCCGGCGACCAGGTCCGCGCTGCTGACACCCACCCGAACGGGCGGGCCGTCGGTCTCCCCGGTGACGCTCATGATCCCGCTGCGGGCCTGGGCGATCGCGTCGTAGCCGGGCCGGAGCGCGTCCGGGCCGGTCTGGCCGTAGCCGCTGATGGAGGCGTAGACCAGGCCGGGGTTGTCCTTGGAGAGCTCCTCGTAGCCCAGGCCCAGGCGGGCGGCGGTGCCGGGGCGGAAGTTCTCCACCACGATGTCGGCGCGGCGGGCGAGTTCCCGGACCACCTCGAGTCCCTCAGGGGACTTCAGGTCGACGGCGAGGCTGCGTTTGTTCCGGTTCACGGAGAGGAAGTACGCGGCCTCCTCGCCTTGGAACGGAGGGCCCCACTGGCGGGTGTCGTCGCCGGAACCGGGCTGTTCGATCTTGATGACGTCGGCGCCCAGGTCCGCAAGGGTCATGGTGGCGAACGGTCCGGACAGGATCCGGCTTAGGTCCAGGACCAGCAAGTCGTTCAGCGGGCCGGTGGCGTCCGTGGTCTCCGGCCGGCCCGCCTTCTGCGGCACTGCCGTCTGCGGGGCTGCCGCCCCGGCGTCGTTCGTTGCCTCTTGGCGGGGTGCCGTGTCAGTCAGGCTCATACCGTGGCTTCCGTCTTGGTGGTGGCGCTGGCCTGGAAACGGTGGCCGGCCTTGGGCAGGAAGATCAGTGCCACCATGGCGACGGCGCAGCAGGCGATGATGTACAGCGCGATCGCCGTCGAGTTCCCGTACTGGGCCAGCAGGGCCGCGGCAATCAGCGGCGCGGGGCCGCCGGCCACCACGCTGGCCAGCTGGTAGCCCAGGCCGGCGCCGGTGTAGCGGATGTCGGCGTCGAAGCTCTCCGCTATCAGCGCAGCCTGCGGGCCGTACTGGATGTCGTGCAGGATCAGGCTGACCACGATCGCGACGCCCACAATGAAGGGTTCCCGGGTGTCCAGCAGGGCGAAGTAGGGAAAGGCGAAGAGCGCGGTCAGCACGATGCCCACGCCGTAGACCCTGCGCCGGCCGAAGCGGTCCGAGAGCCGGCCGAACAACGGCACGCTCACCAGGCCCAGCGCGGCGGCGATCAGGGTGTCGTCCAGGATCGAGTTGCTGTTGAGCTGCAGGTGCTTGACGGCGTAGGTGATCACGAACGTGATAAAGAGGTAGAACGGTGCCTGCTCGGACATGCGGACCAGGGCCGAGAGCAGGATTTCCTTGGGCTGGCGCTTGATGACCTCGATCAGCGGGTTGCGGACGACCTTGTTGGACTTGCGGATGGCTTCGAACTCGGGGCTCTCGATCACGCGCATCCGGACGAAGAGGCCGACGCCGATCAGCAGGATGCTGATGATGAACGGGATGCGCCAGCCGAAGCTCGCAAAGCCCTCGGTGCCTGTGATGCCGGAGGTGATGCGGACGACGCCGGTCGAGAGCACCAGGCCCAGCGGCACGCCGATCTGCGGCCAACTGGCGGAGAAGCCGCGGCGCTGCTGGTGGCCCCATTCCATGCTGAGCAGCACGGAGCCGCCCCATTCGCCGCCGACGCCGATGCCCTGGATGATGCGCAGCAGGGTCAGCAGGATGGGGGCGGCGACGCCGATGGCCTGGAAGGTGGGGAGGAAGCCGATCAGCACGGTGCCGAAAGCCATCAGGAAGAGGGTGACCATGAGGGTGGTCTTGCGGCCGATCCGGTCGCCGTAGTGGCCGAAGATGGCGGCGCCGACGGGGCGGGCCACGAAGCCGACGAACTGGGTGCCGAAGGCGGCCAGGACGCCGGCGAAGGCCGACTGTCCCGGGAAGAAGAGCTGCGGGAAGACCAGCGCCGCCGCCGTCCCGTAGAGGAAGAAGTCGTACCACTCGATGGTGGTGCCCACGACGCTGGCGACGGTTGCCCGCCGTGCGGCCTGCTCTCGGGTTACTGCCTGAACTGTCATCATCACTCCGTTGTTATGACGCGGCTGGGCCCAATGCCCTTGCTTGGATGGAGGCGTTGCCGGGTGCTCGCGGGCTCCTGGCCCTTTTCACCCTTTGTGCAAAACCCACAATATGGTTTCGCAACCCATATTGCGGGTTTAGCCTAATGCTGTCAATGGAAACTCGGAGGTTTAGCCGACGATCGCGGGGCGCGTAATCCGTCAGGACACCGGGACCCGCTGGCTATGATGGACACCCGTAGAGAAAGACGGTGGCAGGTGGCAGCTGGCAACGCGGCGGCAAAAGAGCAGGGTGACCGGACGACCCCCATCCTTGTGCTGGGCAAGGTCAGCGACATCCTGAATTGCTTCTCGATTGATGCGCCCGAACCGACACTGCAGCAGATTGCCCGGGCTACTGGCCTGCCGGCGAGCACCTGCCAGCGGCTGGTGCAGAACATGGTGCGCGAGGGATTCCTGGACCGCGACGGAGACCGCTACCGGATCGGCCTGCGGCTGGTCCAGTGGGCCGCGCCGGGCACCCTGGGCCTGGACGTGGTCCGGCTGCTCCACCCGATCATCCAGCAGCTCCGCGACGACAGTGGTGAGACGGCGTGCGTCTACATGCGGGACGGGCAGTACCGCACCGTGGTGGCCGTAGCCGAAACCCGGCACGTGGTGATGCGGCCCTTCCTGGTGGGCCAGGTGATGCCGATCCACGCCGGCGCACCGGGCAAGATCTTTCTGGCCTTCGACCCGGGAGCGCGGGAGGCCCTCAAGGACACCGAACTGACCCGGTTCACCGACATCACGCCGGTCAGCTGGAAAGAGCTTGACGCGCAGGCGGAACAGGCCCGCGAGCAGGGCTTCTTCGCCGCGTTCGGCGAACGGAACAGCGACGTCGGGTCCATCAGCGCCCCCGTCTTCCGCTACGACGGGCAGCTCGCGGCCGTCCTCGGCGTGGGCTTCCCGACCCAGCGGGTCAGCGCGGCGGACGTCCCGCGGCTGGGCCCCATGGTGGCCCGCGCCGCCCGGGACGCCAGCGCCGCCCTGGGCTACCGGCCACCCACGCCAGCATCCGCTATCGAAGGGAACCATCCGTGACCGCTGCCGACGCCGCACCCCGCCGTCGTACCTACGACGCGCTGCTGCAGGACATCGAGGCGGACCTGCGTTCCGGGAAGATCAAGCTCGGCGACCGGCTGCCCGGCGAGCGCACGCTCGCCGAGAATTACGGGATCTCCCGCGCCTCGGTGCGGGAGGCCATCCGCATCCTGGACGCGATGGGCGTGCTGCGCAGCTCGGTCGGGTCCGGTCCCACCTCCGGGGCGATCGTCATTTCGAACCCGTCGGCCGGCCTGTCCTCGGCCCTGCGGCTGCATGTGGCCAGCAACCGGCTGCCGGTGGAGGACATCGTGCAGACCCGCATCCTGCTGGAGACCTGGTCCGCGCAGGCCGCCGCCACCCGGCTCCGCGATGAGGGCGATGCGGGTCTGGAGCAGGCGGCCCAGCTCCTGGCGGCCATGGACGATCCGGAGCTGGACCGGCCCACCTTCCACGAACTCGACGCCCGGTTCCACGTCGCGCTCAGCTCTTTGGCCGGCAATACGGTGGTCGCCACCATGATGGAGTCGCTCAGCGGCGCGATCGTAGACTACGTCAAGGGCGCCATGGACGCGATGGAGTCCTGGCCGGAGGTCCTCGCGGTCCTGCGTGCCCAGCACCACGGGATCTACGAAGCCGTCCGGGACCAGGACGGCGAGCGCGCGGCCCGGCTGCTGCGCGAGCACATCGAGTGGTTCTACGAGCGGGCCCAGGAAGTGTCCCCGCGGCAGCCCTCCCCGGTACCTAGCGATTAGACTCGGCCCCATGCCACGTCGTGGGGGAACGAGGACCATCCGGACCGGTGCCGTGGTGAGCGGGGCCGTGCTGCTGTGCCTGGCGGCCGGATCGCTGGCCGGTTGCACCTACGAGGACGACGACGGCGGGCGGCCACCTGCCACACCGACGTCGGCGGTTACCCCCAGGCCGGGCCGCACCATCCCGGCCGGCCCATCACCCGATGTTCTGGCCGCGCAGCAGCGGAACGAGGCCGCACTGGAGCGGCTGCTCGCGGGGGCGACGGGGCCCGTCGTGCTCGCAGATTCAGGACCGGCGGACGGCAACGGCGTCGGCTTCCAGAAGGCGGGACGGGTCAGGACCGCGGGCGACTACCAGGTCACGGCCGCCTGCGTCGGGGTCGACGCCTCGCAGGTCATCATCTTCCAGGACCAAACCCCGACCGGCCCCACGTCCATCGCTGTGGACTGCACGGCGCCTGTGTCCCGGACGGTGAGCCTCCTGCCCGGCCCCGTGAGCGTTCAGTTGACCCGAAGAAATCCCACCGGCCCGTGGACCGGTGCGGTGGCCGGCGTCCGGATCACCGGGCCCTGAGCCTTCCCGCCGGGAAAAAACCCCTCCACCCCGGGCAGAATCGCCGGAACGGAGGGGTTTCACTGGGCCCCCTGTCGGATTCGAACCGACGACCCCCGCTTTACAAGAGCGGTGCTCTGGCCAACTGAGCTAAGGAGGCAATCCGCCGTCGTCTTATCCGGCGGAAAGCGCAGGAGGACAACGGCTAGATAAGGGTAGCCCACCGATGCCCGGCGGTAAAAAATCCTCCGCCACACGAAAGCGGCCCGGCCCCGGAGAACTCCGGGACCGGGCCGCACCAGCGGACGTGGCGCTTACTTCTTGGCGTCCACCGCTGCCTGCAGGTACTGGTCGAACGGGGTGTTGGCGCTGTCGCCCTTGCCCCACTGCTTACCCTCGACGAAGACCGTCGGCGTGCCGGTGACCCCGATGGCCGCGGCTTCCTGGGTCGTGTACTTCACGTACGGGCGGTAGGTCTTGTCATCCACGCACTTGTCGATGTTCTGCGCACCGGTGTCGGTGGCCAGCTTCTTCAGCTCGTTGTCGGAGAGGCCGGCGCTGCCCTCGGCGGGCTGCTTGGCGAACAGGGCGTCCACGAAGGCCGCGTACTTCTCCGGCGACTCGTTCACCACGCAGGCCGCCGCGGCGGCGGCGCGGGAGGAGTAGTTGGTGGTGGAGCGGGTGTCCAGGAAGCCCAGCGGACGGTATTCGACGGTGATCTTGCCGTCGTTGCGCAGCTTGGTCAGGGTGTCGTTGTACTGCGCCTCGAAGTTCTTGCAGACCGGGCAGATGAAGTCGATGTAGAGGACAACCTTGACGGGCTTGCCGGCCTCGGCATCGGCGCCGGGGGCCTTCAGGTCTGCCGGCGGGGTGGCCGGGGCTGCGGGAACATCGGAGAGCTTGACCGTGGCGGCGTCAGTCTTCGCCACCTCCGTGTTGGCCAGCAGGGTCACGCCGCCGTGGACGTTGCCGTTGGCGGGCGTGGGCCCGGAGTCAGCAACGGGGGCGTTGTTCTTGATGTTGGAGGTCACCACGAGGGCCACCACCACGATGATGGCGACGACGGCGGCGACGATGCCCCAGCCAATGAGCAGTTTGTTGCGCTTGTCCTTCTTGAGCTGGGCCTCACGGATCTCACGGGCCTTCTCGCGGGCCGCGGCGGTGCGCTCAGCTTTGGACTGACGGGGTTCGTTTGCGGGGCTCATTGGTTCCTCGTGTCGATCGGCCTGGACTGCGCCAGCGGGTGGCACGGTCATCATTTTAGGTGAGAAAGCTGGGGAGCTTGCGCTTTCAAGTTTCTTCCCGTGTGCCCAACGGACGAATAGCCCGGAAGATTCCGCCCCGATAGGGTGAACACAAGCCACAAGCGACCCCAGGGAGCACTAATGCAAGCAACCGAGCGCGAGCAGCGCACCGAGCACGCAGCACACCAAGCGGACGTGCAACCCGCGGGCGGAGGGCACAAGGGCGGGACGGACGACGTCGACCGTTTCGATTTCATGGTGGTGTCCAACCGCATGCCGGTGGACCGTTGCTCCGCGGACGAGCCCGGCTGCGAGGACGGCTGGCGCCGCTCCCCCGGCGGCCTGGTCACGGCGCTTGCGCCGATGATGACCAAGACCGACGGCGCCTGGGTGGGCTGGCACGGCGCCCCGGACGAGCACCTCGAACCGTTCAGCCATGGCGGCATCGACCTGATACCGGTGCAGCTGAGCACCCGCGACGTCGAGCTGTACTACGAGGGCTTCTCCAACGCGACCCTGTGGCCGCTCTACCACGACGTGATCGCCCCGCCGGAGTTCCACCGCGCCTGGTGGGACACGTACCGGAAGGTCAACAAGCGGTTCGCCGACGCCGTCATCCGGCACGCCGCCGAGGGCGCCACGGTCTGGGTCCAGGACTACCAGCTGCAGCTGGTCCCCCGGATGCTTCGCGAGCAACGACCGGACCTGAAGATCGGCTTCTTCAACCACATCCCGTTCCCGCCTCCGGAGATCTTCGCCCAGCTGCCTTGGCGCCGCGCGATCATCGACGGCCTGCTGGGCGCGGACCTGATCGGCTTCCAGCGCAGCAGCGACGCCGGGAACTTCATGCGCTCCGCCCGCCGCTTCCTCGGCGCCAGCGTCAAGCAGCAGCAGGTGCACGTCAAGGGCGCCGACGGCCAAACCACCCACATCGCCCGGGCCCAGGCCTTCCCCATCTCCATCGACGTGAAGCAGATCAGCGAGCTGGCGCAAAAGCCGGAAGTCATCGAGCGGGCCAAGCAGATCCGCCGCGACCTCGGCAACCCCAAGACCATCCTTTTGGGCGTGGACCGGCTGGACTATACCAAGGGGATCCGGCACCGGCTCAAGGCCTACGAGGAACTCCTCGAGGACGGCAAGGTCACGGTGGAGGACGCGTCCCTGATCCAGGTGGCCAGCCCCAGCCGCGAGCGCGTGGAGCAGTACCGACTGCTGCGCGAAGAGGTCGAGGGCACGGTAGGCCACATCAACGGCACCTACGACACCATGCAGAACACCGCCGTCCGCTACCTGCACCACAGCTACCCCATCGAGGAGATGGTGGCGCTCTATCTGGCCGCGGATGTCATGCTGGTCACCGCCCTCCGCGACGGCATGAACCTCGTCGCCAAGGAGTACGTCACGGCCCGCACGAACAACGACGGCGCGCTGGTGCTCAGCGAGTTCGCCGGCGCCGCGGACCAACTCAAGCAGGCCCTGTTGATGAATCCGCACGACATCGACGGGCTCAAGGACACCATCATGCGAGCCGTGAACATGGAGCCCGCCGAGGCTGCCCGCCGAATGCGGGCCATGCGCAAGCAGATCCTGACCAACGACGTCGATCTCTGGTCCGCAGACTTCCTCCGCGCGCTGCAGGAAAAGGTGGTGCGTGATGACTCCTGAGCCCGACGCCAAGCTCTCCCTGTCCCCCGAGCTGCTCGAGGCGGTGCGGCGTATCGCCGGCACCGAGGAGCTGCTGGTGGCCATGGACTTTGACGGCACCATGGCCCCGCTGGTGGACCACGCGGAGGACTCCCGCGCCCTCCCCCGCTCGGCCGCGGCGTTTGCCGCCCTGGCCGAACTGCCGCGGACCACGACGGCGCTGATCTCCGGCCGGGCACTGGACAGCCTGCGCTCGGTCGCGTCCCCGCCGGAGAAGACCCTGCTGATCGGCAGCCACGGCGCGGAGATCTGGATGGGTCCGGGCTCGGCCGAGCTTCAGCTCGACGAGGACCAGCGCCGGCTCCTGGCCGACGTGCGGGCCGTCCTGGAGGAGATCGTCCACGTGGCACCCGGCACCCTGCTCGAGGAGAAGCCGGCCGGCGTCGTGCTCCACACCCGGCTGGCCGCGGACGACGTGGCCGAGGACGCCGTGGCCGCGGCGAAGTCCGCCCTGAAGGACCGCGCCGGGGTTTACCTGAAGACCGGCAACCGGGTCCTGGAGACCTCCGTGGTCCACGCCTCCAAGGGCGAGGCGGTGTCCTTCCTTCGGCAGGCCACGGGCGCGTCGGCGGTGGTCTTCGCCGGGGACGACACCACGGACGAGGACGCCCTGCGCAGCCTGGTCTCAGGCGACCTGGGAGTGAAGGTGGGCCTGGACTTCACCCAGGCGGAGTTCCGGGTGGAAGCCCCGCCGCACGTGTCCGAACTGCTGGAGGCACTGCTGCGCGAGCGGAAGGCCGCCGTCGGCAGCTGACCGCGCCACCCAACCCCACTGACTCGCAGCTCAGGCCGTCTTGAGCGCCCATAACGGCCTTACCTGCCAGTCAGTTGGGGGATGACTCGGGTTCGTAGCCGATCAGCCAGTGCAGTCCGTGCCGGTCCACCACCTGGCCGTCGGAGGCACCCCAGGGCTTCGGGCCCAGCGGGTCCACCACGCGTCCGCCGTCGGCCAGCCGGTCGAACCACCGGTGCAGGACCGCGGGCTCGGCCGTCCCCAACAGCGAGAGCATCAGCCCCTCGCACCGGACGGTGGCTTCGCCCTCGGCCGCGTCGGAGCCGGCCAGGCGCACGTCACCCCTCAGCTCACCGTGGGCGATCGCATCGGCCGGACCGTCGGTGCGGTTGAACTGCTCGTAGGTGAACAAGGCCAGGTCACCGCCGAAGACATCGGCGTAGAACCCGAGCGCCTCGCGCGCGGTACCGGGGAAACTCACGTAGATCTGGAGGGCCGTCATGCGCACAGCCTACACAGCGCCGCACGGCCACGGGTGGTAGGGATCACCAGTGACATCCGTAACCTTTTCCCCCATTCGCGATCCATCTGACATACTCTGTATGTGATGTGGCGCACAGCTACCGTGCGGCGTCGCTGGCTGCTCCTCGGCTTCGGCCGGGGAGCAGGCGCAAGACTCACAACTGAATAAAAAGACCATTCACAACGGATCGTCCGGCACGTACCTGCCGGTGAAGGGATTGAAAACTGTGGCAACAGTTACTTTTGACAACGCAACGCGGCTCTACCCGGGCACCGAAAAGCCCGCGGTCGACAAGCTGAACATCGAAATCGCCGACGGCGAGTTCCTGGTTCTCGTCGGCCCCTCCGGCTGCGGCAAGTCCACCTCCCTGCGCATGCTCGCAGGCCTCGAAGACGTCAACTCCGGCCGCATCCTGATCGGTGACCGCGACGTCACCGACATGCCGCCCAAGGACCGCGACATCGCGATGGTGTTCCAGAACTACGCCCTGTACCCGCACATGACCGTCGCGGACAACATGGGCTTCGCCCTCAAGATCGCCGGCGTCAGCAAGGAAGAGCGGGCCGAGCGCGTCCGCGAAGCCGCCAAGCTGCTGGACCTCGAGCCGTACCTGGACCGCAAGCCGAAGGCCCTCTCCGGCGGTCAGCGCCAGCGCGTCGCCATGGGCCGCGCGATCGTCCGTAACCCGCAGGTCTTCCTGATGGACGAGCCGCTCTCCAACCTCGACGCCAAGCTCCGCGTCCAGACCCGCACCCAGATCGCGTCGCTGACCCGCCGCCTGGGCGTCACCACCGTCTACGTCACCCACGACCAGGTCGAGGCCATGACCATGGGTGACCGCGTCGCCGTGCTCAAGGACGGCCTGCTAATGCAGGTGGACACCCCGCGCAACCTCTACGACAAGCCGAAAAACGTCTTCGTCGCCGGCTTCATCGGCTCCCCCGCCATGAACCTGCTGGAACTGCCCGTCGTCGATGGCGGCGTGCAGTTCGGCGGAACCGTCTACCCGGTGCCGCGCGATGTCCTCGAGGACGCCTCCGGCTCCACCGTCACGCTGGGCAGCCGACCCGAGGACCTGGAGACCGCCAGCCAGGGCGAGGGCCTGCAGGTTGAGGTCGACGTCGTCGAGGAACTCGGCGCCGACGCCTACGTCTACGGCCACACCACGCTCGACGGCAAGGACCACGACATCGTGGCCCGCGTCGACGGCCGCCGCCCGCCGATGAAGGGTGAGACCATCTGGGTCCGCCCGCAGTCCGGCCACGTGCACCTGTTCGACACCAAGACCGGCGAGCGCCTCGGCGACTGACGCAGTCTTCAACCGACGGCGGTCCTCCTGCGGGAGGGCCGCCGTCGGCCGTTAACCGCCCCTTGTTTAGGCGCGCCGCCGCCGGGTGCGGGAGAATTGCCCCATGACCGAGGAGAACCGCATGAGCGAGGACAACGGTGCCCAGTGGCACGACGAACCCACTGACTACGGCCAGATCGGGAAGCTGCCCCGGTACGTGCCCGCGAGCGCCAATGACGACAAGGCGATCTCCAGCTCGCTGAGCATCACAGCAGCCGCCACCGAGCCGGAGCTGCTGGACCTGCCCTGGCACATCGCCCTCGAGGACTGGCCCGCAGAGTACCTGGCCGCACTCCCCCGCGGCATCTCCCGGCACATCGTCCGGTTCGCGCACCTGGGCGGCTCGGTCATCGCCATCAAGGAAACCTCCGAGCACATCGCCCGGCACGAGTACCACATGCTCCGCAAGCTGGCCCGCCTGGATGTCCCCTGCGTGGAGCCGGTGGCGGTCATCACCGGCCGCACCACCCCGGACGGCAAACCCCTGAACCCCGTGCTGGTCACCCGGCACCTGAAGTTCTCCATGCCCTACCGCGCCCTGTTCTCACAGATGCTGCGCAAGGACACCCTCACCCGCCTGATCGACGCCCAGGCCCTCCTGCTGGTCCGCCTGCACCTGATCGGCTTCTACTGGGGCGATGTGTCCCTCTCCAACACCCTGTTCCGCCGCGACGCAGGCGCCTTCGCCGCCTACCTGGTGGACGCCGAGACCGGCGAGCTGTACCCGGACCTGTCCACCGGCCAGCGCGAGTACGACCTGGAAATCGCCCGGGTCAACATCGCCGGGGAACTGATGGACCTGCTCGACGGCGGGCTGATCGAGGAGAAGGTGGACCCCGTGGCCACCAGCGAGCTGATCATGGAGAGCTACCGCCGGCTCTGGACCGAGCTGACGGAGAAGGAATCCTTCGAGGTCGGCGAGCGCTGGCGGGTGGCCGCCCGCATCCGGCGGCTCAACGAACTCGGCTTCGACGTCGAGGAATACGCGATCAAGACCACCCAGAACGGTTCCACCATCCAGCTTCAGCCCAAGGTGGTCGACGCCGGCCACCACCAGCGCCGGCTGCTGCGGCTCACCGGCCTGGACGCCCAGGAAAACCAGGCCCGCCGGCTGCTGAATGACATGGACTCCTTCCGCGCGGACAACAACCCCGGCATGGACGAGGAGTACAGCGCCCACCTGTGGGTCAGCCAGATCTTCGAGCCGATCGTCCGCGCCATCCCCCGCGACCTGTCCGGCAAGCTGGAACCGGCGGAGGCCGTGCACGAGATTCTGGAGCACCGCTGGTACATGTCCGAGAAGGAAAACCGGCACATCCCGCTGGCCGAGGCCGTGCAGTCCTACATCGACTCCGAGCTGCGGCACCGGCGCGACGAGGCCGCGATCATGCTGAACCCGGACACCGAGCTGCTCAAGATCCTTGAGGTCGAGACCGAGGAGTCCCGCTACGACGGCGACGAGACCCCCGGCGACGAAGACGAGTACCCGGACGCGGACGACTAGGCCGGTTGAAGCACAGCCGGGCTAGATGGCCTTGCCGGGGTTCAGGATCCCGGCCGGGTCGAAGAGTTCCTTGATCCGGTACTGCAACTCCCGGACCGGTTCCTTCTGCTCCAGGCCCAGCCAGCGCAGCTTGTACTGGCCCACGCCGTGCTCGCCGGTGATGGTGCCGCCCATCGCGAGGGCCACGGTCACCGACTCGTCCAGGGCGGCGCCCAGCCGTTCCATCGCGCCGGGGTCCACGCCGTCGCCGTCCCGGTCCACCCAGAACGTGGGGTGGAGGTTGCCGTCTCCGGCGTGCGCCACCACTTTGAGCTGGACCTCGTGCCGGGCCGCCATCGCCTCGAGTTCGGCCACGTAGTCCACCAAGCGGGAGCGCGGGACGGCGACGTCCTCGCCCACCCGGTATTCGTCGTCGACCTCGGCGCCGCGGCTGTGCCGGCGCAGCTCCACCAGAGCCTCGGCTTCCGCGTCCGCCTCCATGGTTACCACCGCGCCGCCGGCGGCCAGCAGCGGCCGGATGGCGGCGGCCTCGGCGGCGGCGCCGAAGCCGTCCGTCTGGAGCAGCAGCAGCGAGGCGCCCCGGGCCGAGAGGGTCGAGCCGTGTATGGCGTCGAGCTGGACGAGGGTGCCGCTGTCCAGCAGCTCCATGATGGCGGGCTGTACCCGGGCCTTGCCCACGGCCAGCACCCCGGCCGCGGCGCTGCGGAAGTCCGGGTAGAACGCGGCGATGGTGTGCACCTCGCGCGGGAGGTATTTGAGTCGGACGGTGATCCCCACGACGATCCCGAGCGTCCCCTCGGAGCCCACAAACAGCCCCGTGAGGTCGTAGCCGGCCACACCCTTGAACGTCTGGTGTCCGGTGTGGATCAGGGTACCGTCCGCCAGGACGACGTCGAGGGCCAGCACCGAGTCCCGGGTGACCCCGTACTTGGCGCAGCGCAGGCCCCCGGCGTTGGTCGCGACGTTGCCGCCGATCGTGGAGCTGCGATAACTGGCCGGGTCCGGCGCGTACATGAGGCCATAGACGGCGGCGGCCGCGTTGAGGTCGGCGTTGACGACCCCGGGTTCGACGACGGCGGTCTCGTCATCCGGGTTGAGGTCCAGGATGCGGTTCATCTTCTCCAGGCTGAGGACAACGCAACCCTCGCTGGCGTGGGCTCCACCGGAGACGCCGGTGCCGGCGCCGCGGGCCACGAGCGCAACCCGGCGCGCGGCGCAGGCCCGGACCACGGCCTGCACGTCCTTGACGGATTCGGCGAAGACCACGGCCTGCGGCAACTGATAGTCCAGCACGGGGGCCTGGTCCACGGCATAGGCGGCGAGCGCAGGATCCTCCGTCACGACCTTGTCCGCCCCCAGGGCCGCCGTCAGATCCCCAATAATGCCGCGCATGTGCCGCTCCCGTTCGCCGTTGAACCCGCCCTGTATCGGACCCAGTCTAGGCGCCCGGGACGGCAACCCCAGGCAGCACCCATATGGCCGCCGCCCGGCCGGCGGAGCGCAGCCGCGGCTGGGCGTCACGGGCCAAGCCGCCGGGAGCCAACCCGCCGGCATCATCGAACACCAACTCCCCGACGACGAGCGCGGGGGCACCCACCAGGCCCTTCCACTGTGCGGCGGTCAGCAGGGCCGGGTCGAATCCGGCGTCGGCGGCGGCCCGGGTGACGGCCACCAGCACCGTGGCCCCGGCGGTTTCGCGGATGAAGGCCAGCACGTCGCCGTCGGCGTAGAGCCAGCGGACTCCGCCGGCGGTGAGCGCGGGCTGGTCCCGGCGCAGCCCGGACAAAGCGGCGTACAGGCCGCGAAGGTCGTGCCGGACCCGGTCGGGTCGGTCCCAGGGCATGGGGGTCCGGGAGAACTCGCCGTTGTCCCCGGTGAGCCCGAATTCGTCGCCGGCGTAGAGCACCGGCACGCCGGGCAGGGTGAACATCAGCACCGCGCCCAGCTGCTGGCCGCCGTCGATCATGGCGGTGGCCGCGCGGGCGGTGTCGTGACTGTTCAGCGCGTTCATGTTCTGCCGGCGGACGTCCCAGCTGAACGCGGCCGCCAGGTCCTGGTGGGTGGCGAGGAACTCGGCGGCGTCGATCCGGCCGGGGCCCGGCAGTGGCGTGCCGAAGAAGTTCACGTGCCGGGCCTCGCCTGCCAGCCAGGCCCAGAGCGGGCGGGTGAAATTCGAGTAGGTCATGGCGCCGTTCCAGTGCTCGCCACTGAAGTCCGGGGCCGCGTCGTTGGTCGACTCGGCCAGCAGCGCCGCTTCCGGGTTGATGCCGCGGACCCGGTCCGCGATCAGCCGGGCCACATCCTGGTTGAGGTCCGTCGCGCCGAGCCGTCCGGTCATGTTGCCGACGTCGATCCGCCAGCCGTCCAGGTTGAACGGCGGCAGCAGCCAGCGCGCCACCGGCGAGTCCTCATCCCGGACGAACGCGTCACGCAGCGCCTCGGAGGACCAGTTGAGCTTCGGCAGCGAGGGCACGCCGTACCAGGCCTCGTAGCTGCTGTGGTCCGGGGAGAAGTAGTAGTAGCCGGCCTCGGGCGCGGCCGGGCCGGCCAGGGCGTTCCGGAACCATTCGTGGGCGTCGCCGGAGTGGTTGGCGGTGAGGTCGCCCATCACCTTGAGGCCCCGGGCGTGCGCCGCCTCCACGAGGTCCACCAGCGCCTGGTCCCCGCCGAGGAGCGGGTCCACGGTGGCGAAGGTGGCGGCGTCGTAGCGGTGATTGGAGCGGGCCGGGAAGAAAGGGGTGAGGTAAATGATGTCCGCCCCGAGCGCCTGGATGTGGTCCAGCCGTTCGGTGATGCCGGGCAGGTCGCCGCCGTAGAACTGGTAGGGCGTGACCGCGGAGGCGCCTTCCACCGCGGTGGTGTGCCAGTCCGCGGGGACGGCCCAGTCCGGTGCCGGGTGCGTGTCCGCCTGGACGGAGCGGGCGAACCGGTCCGGGAAGATCTGGTACATGGTCCCGGTCCGCAGCCAGTCCGGGCCGGCCGGGTAGGTGCCCAGCCGGAAGTCGGCGTAGTCGGAGACGTCCCGGCCGAAGAGGCCCTGGGCGTTCAGCTGCCAGTTCCGGCCGCCGGCCTCGATCAGGAACCGGTAGCGGAGGACGGGGTTGGTGGCCGTCGTCGCCGCTTCCCACCACGCCCAGCCGTCGGCGATCCCGAGGAGGTCGCAGGGATCGTAGCGTGGTTCGCCGTCGTGCAGGGAGCGGAGCCAGACGCGGGACGCCTCGCCCCACCCGACGGGGATCCGGAGCCGCAGGCGGACCGGGCCGCCGCGCTCCACGCCGTCAGGGGCGTGGAGCGCGGTCCCGTCGTGGTGCGGCAGG
>NZ_JBFBKP010000084.1:0-17587 GCF_040702285.1 Arthrobacter sp. NPDC080086 | reverse complement strand
GGGCTGCTGGTCCCCGAACGCGTCCGCGCTGAGGACGCTCACGGCGTCGATCCCGCGCTGGGCGACGGCGGCGCGGGGTGCGGGCGGTGTGGTCGCGGGGGCCGGAGCCGGGCTGGCGGTGGCGGGCGCGGCCGGGGCCTTGGCCAGTTCCACCAGGGAGCTGCCGGTCAGGCCGGCGAGGCGGCTGCCGGGGAGCACGCCGGACGCGTTGCCCAGGACCAGGGCGGAGACGGCGCTCTTGGCCGTGGCCGACTCGGGGCTGAACTGCGGGTCGGTCCCAACCGGGGTGGCCTGGAGCAGCCGGGCCGGGGCGGGGCACACGGCCACGAGGTTACCGGCCGGGACCGCGGCCTGAGGTGCCGTCAGCGGGCTGCTGCCGGAGGTCCGGGGCGCCAGTGCCGTCGCGGCCACCAGTCCGCCGCCCGCGGCGACTATGACCACGCCGGCGAGGATCCCGCCCAGCGGGCGGGCCAGGGTCTTCAGCCGCCGGGCTGTTGGTTGGGAATCAGTGGGCCGGGACTCCTTGCCGCGGGCGCTGCGGTCCCGTTTGCCGTCGGACGGACCGTCGCCGGAGTTTTCGGGCCGGACCGCGGGGTGCTGTTCGTCAGGCATGCTGGTGTTCCTTCCGCAGGGACGCTTCGTCCCGGGAGATGCCGGCATTGCGGCGGCGGGCGGGCATGGGGATGGCCAGCAGCACGGTCAGGCCGATCACGACCGCCTGCCCGATGCCGGTCCAGAGCGCCCAGGGGTTCTCGTAGCGGATGCTGAGCTGGCCGCCGCGGGCCGGCAGTGTGAAGGCCTGTGCCCAGTCCGAGGTGGTGGCGGTGAGCCGCTTGCCGTCCAGGAAGGCGCTCCATCCGGCGTCGGCCCGTTCGCTGAGGACCACCAGTCGGCCCTCGGGACCGTCCGGAACCGGAGCCTCGGCGTCCAGCGGTCCGGCGGGCAGAAGTCCGGTGGTGGCGCCGGAGCCGTCGACGATCCGCAGCCGGTGTGCCACCTCCGCGGCGTCGGCGGGGCCCTGCTGGCTTGGGTGCAGCGGGGTGATACGCCACAGCCAGCCGACGTCGGTCTGCCCGACGGCGACGAGGCCGGGGACGGCGTCCATCCTGCTGGCCGTCAGCTGGGCCGAGCTGTCCGTGGCCGAGAGCACCACGAAGCCGATGCCGAATTCCTCCAGCTGCTGGCGCGGATCCACGCCCTGGCCGGCGACGATGGTGGCGACG
This sequence comes from Arthrobacter sp. NPDC080086, assembly GCF_040702285.1. NCBI lineage: Bacteria > Bacillati > Actinomycetota > Actinomycetes > Micrococcales > Micrococcaceae > Arthrobacter > Arthrobacter sp. NPDC080086. Next base: position 16,364 of record NZ_JBFBKP010000084.1, on the reverse strand, counting down.
ACGGAGCGGAGTGAGCCGTTGACGGCGTCGTCCAGCCGGACGGATTCCTCGCCCGGGGCCCCGATGACGGGCCGGGCGGAGGCGATCGCGGACAGGGCGTCCAGGGTGGTCCCGGAGCCACGCATCAGCGAGGCGGCGAATCCGCCGTTGTCCTGTGCGGAGATCACCAGGGTCCGGGCCTGTTCGGGACCCTCGCCGCGGTCGATCGCGGTGGCGGGCAGCGCCGTGGCCCGGCCCGGCTGAAGCAGCCGGGAAACCCCGAGCGCACCGTCATCGGCGGCGGCATCTGCGGCGTCGGTGCCGGCGGCAGGTCCCGCGGCCGGGGTTCCGGTTCCCGCGGATCCGGTGGAGGCGGCCCCGGCTGAGGCAGTTCCGGCGGGGGCGGCCGTGGTCTGCAAAACGTTGTGCGCGGACCACGCCGCCAGCCCTGCAAGCGGCCCCGCGACCAGAAGCACGACGGCGGCCGCGGCGGCGCCCTTCACCAGGAAGGCAGGGACCGCGACTGCACGGGCCGGAAGCGCCCGGGAGGTGGTGGGCCCTTCTGTTGCGGTGTCGGCGGCCGAATCGGCCCCCGGCTCTGCCTCAACGGTGACGGACCGGGTGCGGGCTGCGGCCGCGGCGTCCAGCAGGGCCTCGGCGCCGAGCAGCGCCGCGCCGAGCAGGAGGAAGGCCGCGGCGGACACGGCCGGTCCGGAGAACGGGGAGACCAGGACCTCGGCGCTGGCGGCGACGGCGAGGTGGCCGGCGAGCCAGCTTCTTGCCAACAGAACGAGCGCCGAGGCCCAGAGGCTGCGCGCGAGGCGGGGCCGGCGGCCGGTGCCGCGGCGGCCCGGGAGGAACAGCGCGGTGAGCGCCAGCACCAGGACGGGAACCCCTGCGAGCAGGGCCAGCAACAGCGCCCACGGCACGGGGCCGGGGCCGAAGAGGGACAGTCCGGTCAGGCCCGCGCCGGCGTCGAAGCGCAACGGCTGGCCGAGTGCCTGCTGCCAGAGCGGCGCGGCGTCGAAGCCGAGCGGCAGTCCCGGGTCAGCGAGCAGGGCGCGAGGGCGGTCCAGGGCGGAGAGAGCGAACGGAACGAACAGCGCCAGGCTGGGAAGCAGCGACCACCAGAGCGTGCGTCCCCGGCGGCCCAGCAGGACCGCGCCGAGGACGATCAGGACCAGGGCAGGCACCAGGAGCGAGGGGGCGGCGGCGGTGACGACCGCCAGGGCGAGCCCGGCGGCGGCCGCGGCGGTCCAGGACGGCGTCCCGTTGATGCCGGGTTTGATGGGGGGCTTCTCGGTAAAGCGGCGCTCCCCCGGCGCGGGCACCGCGAAGCGGCCGCGGCCGGGGACGGTGCCGGTGGCGCGCAGCAGCGCCAGGACCAGCAGCGGCAGCATCACGTGGGCCACCAAGGCACCCAGTCGGCCCTGGTTCAGGGCCACCTGCAGCGCCGGGGCGCCGGCCCAGGCCAGCGCGGCGATGAACCGCAGCCGGCGCCGCCGGGTCAGGGCCCCCGCGGCGAACCAAGCCGTCAGGGCCGCCAGCGGCATGGCCAGCAGCAGCAGCCACACGACCGAGGCGTTGGCGTTCCCCGCGCCGAGGACGCCCAGGAACCAGAGCACGAAACCGAAGGGATCCCCGCGCCCTGGCAGCCCGGCGCCAAGTTCCACCCACCAGCCGGTGGCGTGGTCCCAGATCCTGCCCAGCCCGGTGGAGAGCGGGATCAGTGCGCCGCCGGTGACGGCGTCGGCCCGGAAAATGTTCAGCAGCCCTGCCACCGAGGCCGCGGCCGCGAGCAGCATCGCCAGCAGCGCGCCGGCTCCCACCCAGCCGCGGTCCGTTGCGGCCAGGGCGGCGAAGTCGTCGGCGGCGTCGCCGCTGGGCTGCTCGCCCAAAGGGTCGTGGCCCGGCATACCCTCGGCGTCGTCCGAGCCGAGGGACTCGATCAGGGAGCGCCGATGGGCCCAGACCTCGCGGCGGTGGGTCTGCAGGCCCTTGATCACGGAGCGGCGGATCCGGCGGGTGCGCGCGGCGTTGCGGCGGCCGCGGAGAACGGCGGCGGGCCGGGCCAGGGCGCCGAGGGTGGCTACCAACTGGGCCAGTCCATGGCCGGGGTCCTTGAGCGCGATGCTCAGGACAAGTTTGAACAGGCTTCCCAGCAGGGCGCCGATGGCATGCAGGGGCACCTTCCAGGCCGAGGCGTGCTTGAGCCGCAGGTGGACCTGGGCCTTGCGGGCGGAGGCGGGGGTGCCCTGGCCGTGCGGGCGGTGCGCCACGTGGAACATGCGTGCCGTCGGGACCACCACCACGCGGTGGCCGGCCAGGCGGTTGCGCCAGCAGAAGTCGACGTCGTCGCCGGTTCCGGGCAGGGCCGGGTCGAATCCGCCCAGCTGCTCCCAGACGTCCCGGCGGACCAGCATGCCGGCGGAGTTGACGGCAAAGATGTCGCTGCGGCCGTCGTACTGGCCCTGGTCGAGCTCGTCCGCCTCGATCAGGGTGAGCCGCTCGGCCCAACGGCTGATGGAGAGTCCAACGTCGATCAGGCGCCGCTCGGAGTGCCAGTCGAGCTGCTTGCAGCCCGCCACCGTCACCGAGGGCGCGCGTTCGACGGCGTGCAGCAGTTCCGCGAGGGCCTCGGGGGCCGGGGCGGCGTCGTCGTGGAGCAGCCAGACCCATTCGGCGTCGGCGGCCATGCCCTCCCGGCGCGGGGCCAGGGCGGCCAGGCCGGCCTGCACCGCTCCGCCCATGCCGGTCCGGGAGTGTTCAACGGCGGTGACGTTACCGGCGCCGAGCGCCTGCGCCAACAGGGCCGCCGAATGGTCGCGGGATCCGGTGTCGACCCCGATCGCGGCGTCCGCGGGGCGCGTCTGCGCCGCCAGGGCCGCGAGGGTTCTGGGGAGGTAGTCACCGCCGTCGTGGGCTACCACGACGGCGGTGACTCGTACTTCTTGAAGAATTAGACTGCCCGCTTCCTAAGCCTGCGGCGTTCCCGCTCGGAGAGGCCACCCCAGATGCCGAAACGCTCGTCATTGGAGAGTGCGTACTCCAGGCACTGCGAGCGGACGTTGCACGCGCCGCAGACCTTCTTGGCGTCCCGGGTGGAGCCGCCCTTTTCGGGGAAGAACGCCTCGGGGTCCGTCTGGGCGCACAGCGCGTCCGTCTGCCAGCCCAGCTCGCCTTCGTCGTCGAAGTCCTGCTGCGCGGGGAGACCGATCCAGATCGCCTGGGTTACGGTGCCGGCGTCGGGGGCCTGCACCTCCATGGGCGGGTCCAGCGGATCGTCGTCGAGATCCGGGTTCCCCGCCAGGAGAGCCTCGTGGGCTGCGAGGAAGGCCGTGGCCTGGTCCTCCAGCGCGTCCTTGGTCTGGCCGTTGTAGCGGTCCGCGGCCTCCGGATCGGCCGGGTCCACGTACCAATCGCTCGGCACTCCGCGTGAACGGTATTTGGCCGTCGCCTGGCCGGCGACAACTTCCTCTTCATGGATACGCTCTGCAAGCCCCATTGGCGTTTCCCTCTCTGATTGGCAGCCCCTGCTTGACCCACGGACACTCGGTTGAGCGCCGGCTGTTGTGCGGTGGCTTTCGTTCCCTAATTACACGTGTGTAAGTATCGGGGAGTCAAGCGGCAGCAGGGATAATAATCAATTCCTTGGGAATTCCTGAGGCACGCCACGCCCGTGATTTTTTGCGCGGCCTGCGGCCCATCCCCGCCAAATGGGAAGCATGCTGACCACCTTCGGGGGCCTAACGGCGATTTCTGCTCCCTTTTGGCCGACATTCCGGCATCATCGGCGGCGTCCCCCTCCCCCGCGGTGACCGCGCACGTGACGGCACCGATCCGCCCGGCCCCGCGCGCCGTGACCGAGATCACTCGCTGCGGGACGAGGGCAGGTCCGGGGTACTGCCAGGCGGGGCGCGGCGGCCGCCGTGGCAAGATGAACGCCATGAACATCCCCGCCGCCGACCTGATGTCGGCCCTGCGTTCCGGCCAGTCCACCGCCCCGCGCCTGACCTGGTACGGCCCGGACGCCGAGCGCGTCGAGCTCTCCGGCCGGGTGCTGGATAACTGGGTGGCGAAAACCAGCAACCTGCTGCAGGACGAACTGGACGCCGAACCGGGGACCCGGCTGCGGCTCGACCTGCCGGCACACTGGAAATCGCTGGTGCTGGCCCTGGCCGCCTGGCAGTTGGGGATGGAGGTGGTGCTGGCGGACGGCGACGCCGAACTGCTCGCCACGGCGGATCCCGGCCCGGCCGCGGCCGCCGGCGGAGTCGACGCCGTGCTGGCCGTGGCGCTGCCGGCCCTGGCGATGCGCTGGCCGGGCGAACTCCCCAGCGGCGTGCTCGACTATGCGGCGGAGGTCCGCAGCCACGCGGACTTCTTTATGGCCTACGTTGACCCGGAGCCGGACCGGACCGCGCTGCGGGACGCCGCCGGCGTCGACCATCCGCACGGCCGGCTGGTCGAGGACTTCGGGGCCCTGCCAGGGGTTGCGGACGACGGCGCTACTCACAGCGCTGCGGCGCCGCGGTTGCTGGTGCAGGCCGGGGACGGCCTGGAGGCGGCGCTGTCGCGGGCGCTGTGGGCCTGGTCCAGGGACGGCTCGGTGGTGCTGGTGCACCCGGACGTTGCCCTGACCGAGCGGCTGCTAGGCGACGAACGGATCAGCCTCCGCTGATCCGTCGTGCTCTGCCCTGGCCCGAGAAGCAGCCCTACGGGGCCTGGCGTCCGTCCGCCGTCGCGCCCGGGCTTCCGGTCTCGCGGCCGGCAGGCACTGATCCGGCGGCGTGCGGGTGGCGTTCGATGATCTCATGGTCGCCGGAGAACTCGGGCTCGTCGTCGAGTTCCTTGTTGAAGACCAGGAAACGGTAGGCGAAGAAGCGCACCACGGTTGCGACCAGGATGCCGACAACGCCGGCCAGGAACAGCATGTTCTTGTCGGTGATGCCCATGCCGTACTTGGCGAGGGCGGTCAGGCCGGTGGAGATGCCGATGCCGATGCCGTTGATCAGCACGAACATCACGAACTCGCGCAGCACGTTGGCCTGGCGGCGGTGCCGGAAGGTCCAGAAGCGGTTGGCGATCCAGGAGAAGATGGTGGCCACGGTCGCCCCGACGAAGCGGGCCTTGGCCTCGCTGTCGGACATGGGGCCGTGCATCAGGTAGTAGGTCAGGCCGTTGTCGATGACAAAGGCGACACCGCCGACGGCTCCGAACTTCGCTACTTCGCGCCAAAAGAGCGAGGCGAGCCCGCGGATCCGGTCTGCAAGTGTGGTGATCATGACCCTCCGAGGGCGTTGCTGTCTGTGGGGGCCGGGTGGCCGACGGCCCATTTTAGCGCCGTTTCCCCGGAGATTGCCCCGCTGCGGGGACTCACCGGCCCAAATCACGGGTCCGGGGCCTCGTCCGGCGCCGGGTTCGGTAGGCTGGTCGATGTGACTTTTCCAGTAATCGGCGTGGTTGGCGGCGGCCAACTAGCCCGCATGATGGCCCCAGCCGCGACCGCTCTCGGCTTCGAACTCCGTGTCCTCGCCGAGGCTGAGGACGTCTCCGCGGTGGCCGCGGTGGCGAAAGCCCCGGTCGGTGACTACAAGGACCTGGACCACCTGCTGGAGTTCTCCCGCGGGCTGGACGTCCTCACCTTCGACCACGAGCACGTGCCCACCGACCACCTGCGCGCCCTGATCGATGCCGGCGTCAACGTCCACCCGGGCCCCGACGCCCTGGTCAACGCCCAGGACAAACTCGTGATGCGCGCCGCGATCGACCGGCTGGAACTGCCGAACCCGCGCTGGGCCGCGGTGGACGACGTCGACGCCCTCGTCGCGTTCGGCGACGACGCCGGCTGGCCCGTGGTGCTGAAGACCCCGCGTGGCGGCTACGACGGCAAGGGCGTGCGCGTCATCGCCTCGGCCGGGGACGCCGCCGCGTCGGCCGACTGGTTCGAGTCGATGTCCCCGCTGCTGGCCGAGGCCAAGGTCGAGTTCAGCCGCGAACTCTCCGCCATGGTGGCCCGCACCCCGGACGGTGAATGCCGAGCCTGGCCCGTCGTGCACACCATCCAGGTCGACGGCGTCTGCGACGAGGTGATCGCCCCCGCCCTGGACATCCCGCTGGAGGTCGCCGCCGCGGCGGAAGACGCCGCCGTGCGGATCGCCAACGAACTCGGCGTCACCGGCGTCATGGCCGTGGAGATGTTCGAAACCCCCGGCGTCGGCTCCGGCTTCCTGATCAACGAACTGGCCATGCGCCCGCATAACACCGGCCACTGGACCCAGGACGGCTCCGTCACCAGCCAGTTCGAACAGCACCTGCGCGCCATCCTGAACCTGCCGCTGGGTGCCACCGACCTGCTGGGCCCGGTGGTGGTCATGAAGAACTTCCTCGGCGGCGCCAACCAGAACCTCTACTCGGCCTACCCCGCGGCGCTGGCCACCGAGCCGGCCGCCAAGGTCCACAGCTACGGCAAGGCCGTGCGGCCGGGCCGGAAGATCGGCCACGTCAACCTTGTCGGCGGCTCCACCGCCGACGTCGACTCCGTCCGGCAGCGCGCCGGCGCCGTCGCCGCCATCATCCGGGACGGCCGGCCCCAGGCCGCCGCGCCCGGGACCACCGGGGAGACCGAATGACCACCACTGACACCACCGCCGCCCCGCTCGTCGGGCTCGTCATGGGCTCCGACTCGGACTGGCCGGTCATGGAGGCCGCCGCGGAGGCGCTGGCCGAGTTCGGCATCCCCTTCGAGGCCGACGTCGTCTCCGCCCACCGAATGCCCACCGAGATGATCCGCTACGGGCAGACCGCCCACGAGCGCGGCATCCGGGTCATCATCGCCGGCGCCGGCGGCGCGGCCCACCTGCCCGGGATGCTCGCCTCGGTGACGCCGCTGCCGGTGATCGGGGTGCCCGTGCCGCTGAAGACCCTCGACGGCATGGACTCGCTCCTCTCGATCGTCCAGATGCCCGCCGGCGTGCCGGTGGCCACCGTCTCTATCGGCGGCGCCCGCAACGCCGGCCTGCTGGCCGTGCGCATGCTGGCCGCCGGGACGGACGCGTTCGCCGCCGAGCTGCGCACCGAACTGCTGCGCTTCGCCCAGGACCTCAACGACGCCGCCACCGCCAAGGGCGCCAGCCTGCGCGCCAAGGTGGCCGAGGTGTTCTCCGCCGAGAACACCGAACCGCGGGGCGGCCGGTAAGGATTCCCACCATGAGCGAAGGATCCGCCGGCGCGCCGGACACTGACCGGCCCGGGCGGACCCGGCTGACGGACCCGGTCCGGTATCCGCGGGGAGCCGCGCCCGCCACCCTGACCCGCCGCGGGATCCTGCTGATCCTGCTGACCCTCCTGGTTCCCGGCAGCGCGCAGCTGGTGGCCGGCGACCGGCGGCTGGGACGCGCCGCCCTGCGCGTCACCCTCACCGTCTGGGCCCTGGTACTGGTGGGGCTGATCCTGCTGGCCGTCGCACGGCCCACGCTGATCAACCTGGTCGCCAACCCGATCACCTCGCTGATCCTCGTGATCGTGCTCGCGGCCCTCGCCGTCGGCTGGGCGGCCCTGTTCCTGAACACGCTCCGGCTGATCCGGCCGGTGCTGCTGCCCGCGGCCCGCACCCGCGCCGCCGTCGTCCTCGGCCTGGTCGTCGCAATGGTTCTCAGCGCTGGCGGGCTCGGCTACACCGCCTACCTGCTGAATGTCGGCCGCGAGGCGATCGGCACCATCTTCGCCGACGGCCCCGCGATGGAGCCCTCCGAAGGCCGCTACAACTTCCTCATGATGGGCGGCGATGCCGGCGCGGACCGGACCGGCCGCCGCCCGGACAGCCTCTCGGTGATCAGCGTGGACGCCAAGACCGGCGCCTCCGCGATCATCTCGATCCCCCGCAACCTGCAAAACGCCAGGTTCAGCGACGATTCGCCGATGCGGAAGATCTACCCGGACGGCTATAACTGCGGCGACGAGTGCCTGATCAACGCGATCAACACCGAGGTCACCAACGAGCACCAGGACCTCTACCCCGGCGTCGAGGATCCCGGGGCGCAGGCCACGCTCGAGGCCGTCTCCGGCACGCTGGGCATCAAAGTCCAGGCCTACGTCCTGGTGGACATGGACGGCTTCGCCAAGCTCATCGACGCGATGGGCGGGATCCGGATCAAGGCCGGCGGCTGGGTCCCCATCAGCGGCGAGACCATCGACGAGGCCAACGGCATCCACGGCATGCCGCTGGGCTGGATCCCCGCCGGGGACAACACCCTGGACGGCTACCACGCCCTCTGGTACGGCCGTTCCCGAGAATTCGTCGACGATTACGCCCGCATCGCCCGGCAGCAGTGCGTCCAGCAGGCCATGCTCAAGCAGCTCGACCCGGGCACCCTGCTGACAAAGTTCGAGGACATCGTCAAGGCCGGCACCAAGGTGGTGGACTCCAACGTCTCCGCCGGCCAGCTGGGCAGCTTCGTTGACCTCGCCATGAAGTCCAAGGGCCAGCCGGTCCGCCGCCTGACCATCGGGCCGCCGGACTTCGAGGCGTACTTCTCCACCGTCCCGGACTTCGACCGGATCCACCAGGCCGTGGACAAGCTCCTCGGCCCGGCGCCGCAGGCGGGCGCCGGCACCGATGAGCTGCTGCGCCCGGCCGCGGTCCCCGGACCGCTCTCCGCCGCCGGCACCATCTCCGGGCTGTCGGCTCAGACCGCATCCCGCACGGTGCCCGGAACGTCGCCGGCGCCGTCGTCGTCCTCGGATTTCACCCCGGTGACCACGACGCCGGACGGTGAACCCATCACCGAGGAGATGCTCAACGACTTCAAACGCCAGGGCGACGAGCAGTCGATCCGCAACCTGGTTGCCACCAACGGCCAGTGCGCCCCGCTTTAGGATAAGGATCCATGTACGCACTCGAGAACGTCCTCCGCCCCTACGCATGGGGCTCCCCCACCGCGATCGCCGGCCTGCTGGGTCGCCCGGCCTCCGGCGGCCCGGAAGCCGAGCTGTGGATCGGGGCGCACCCGGACTCCCCCTCCACCGCGGCGCGAGCGGACGACGGCGGACCGCTGGCACTGGACGCGCTGATCGCCGGCGACCCGGACCACTTCCTGGGCAGTGAGAGCGTCGCCGCGTTCGGCCCGCGGCTGCCCTTCCTGCTGAAGGTCCTTGCCGCCGACCACCCGCTCTCCCTGCAGGTGCACCCCACCCTGGAACAAGCGCGGGCAGGCTTTGCGCGCGAGGAGGCCGCCGGCGTGGACCGGTCCGCGGCGACCCGCAACTACAAGGACGACAACCACAAGCCCGAGATGATCTTCGCGCTGACCCCGTTCGAGGCGCTCTGCGGCTTCAGGCCGGCTGCCGAGTCCCGCGCCGTGTTCGAGGACCTGGCCCGGGCCTTCGAGCAGGGCGGCCGCGAGGTGCCGGCCCTGCTGCCGCAGCTGGTCGGTGACCTCGCCCGGCCGGAGGAGGGACAGGCCCTGCGCGCCGCGTTCGAACGGCTGATCGGCGGGGGCGACAACGTGGCCGCCGCAACGGCCGCCGTCGTCGAGCTGCTGGCCGCCGGCACCCCGGACGGACCGGACGCCGCCGCCCTCGACACCGTCGGCATGCTCAACGCCGAATACCCCGGCGACCCCGGCGTGCTGATCTCACTGCTGCTGAACCGGATTTCCCTGGCCCCCGGCGAGGCCGTCTACCTGCCCGCCGGTAACGTGCACGCCTACCTGCACGGACTCGGGATCGAGGTGATGGCCTCCTCGGACAACGTGCTGCGCGGCGGCCTTACCCCCAAGTTCGTGGACGTGCCCGAGCTGTTGCGGACCATCGCCTTCGAGGCCGTGGGCGTCCCGGAGCTGCGCGCCGAGCAGACCATGCTGGGCCAGGAGCTGTACCGGCCGCCGTTCCAGGAATTCGCGCTGCAGCGCATCGAACTCGCCCCGGGCGGCGAGGCCGTTCCGCTGGCCCAGTCGGGCGCCGCGGTGCTGATCGTGGTGGCCGGGTCCGTGATGCTGGATTCGCCGAAGGGCGACCTCCGGCTGGACCGCGGCGGCAGCGCCTTCGTGCCGGCCGCCGAGGCGCCGGTGAACGTCCACCCGGCTGGGGACACCGCCGAACCGGCCGTTGTCTTTGCCGTGACCACCGGAATGAAGGCCTGATCATGGACCACTTCCTGCAGGGCCCGGACTGGGCCCGCGTCCAGCGCGACCTGGGCCGCACCGTCCACGAGGAGTCCGGTGACGGCTGGCGCTACCTCGCCATCGAGGAAAGCAACCCGGCCGGCAAGCTCCTCTACGTCCCCTACGGCCCGGTGGCCGGGTCGGTGGCCGCCTTCGACGCCGCGCTGGCCTCGCTGACGGCCCGCGCCAAGGCGTCCGGTGCGGTCTTCATCCGGGTCGAGCCGGTCAGCGCCGGGTTCTCCGCCGCGGAGGCCGACGCGGTCCTGCGCAGCCGCGGCCTGCGTCCGGCACCGGCGAACCTGCAGCCGGAGCTGAGCTGGATCGTGGATCTTGAGCCGGACTTCAAGGAGGTCCTGGCCGGGATGAAGCCGGTCAACCGGAACCTCTACCGCAACATCCACAAGAAGGGCGTGACGTTCCGGGCCAGCCAGGACCCCGCCGAGATTTCGGTCCTGCTGGGATTCCTGCACCAGACGGCGGCCCGCAACGGCTTCAAGCCGCAGAGCGATGAGTACCTGACGCAGGTGGCGCGGACGCTGATGCCCTCGGGCGCCGCGACCCTGTTCATCGCCGAGCTGGAGGGATCACCGATCGCGGCGGCCCTGACGTACGACTCGGCGGACACCCGCACCTACGCCCATGCGGCGCTGGATGACACCCACCGCAAGCTCAGCGCCGGCATCCCGCTGGTGGTGACCCTGATGGCGGACGCCAAGGACAAGGGCCTGAAGCACGTGGACCTCTGGGGCGTCGCGCCGGCGGACCAGCCGGACCACAAGTGGGCCGGGTTCACCGCCTTCAAGAAATCCTTCGGCGGCCGGGAGGTCGCCTACCCGGGCACCTGGGACCTGCCGGTGAACACGCTGCGCTACGGCGGCTACCAGCTGGCCCGGAAGGGCGCCCAGGTCCTGAAGGGGCTGCTCCGCAGGCTGCGGAAGTAGCCCCCGCGGCGGGTTTCGCCGTGCGACACGCAAATACGCCCGCGCCCCCGGAATGTTCGGGGCGCGGGCGTTTTTGCGTGTCGCCAGGCCGCTGGGCGCCGTTACTTGGCCCCGGCGCGCCTCTGCGCCTCGTAGGCGCTGGCCACCATGTCCTCCACCGTGTGCCGCATCTTCCAGTCCAGGTCCCGGGCGGCGCGGGTGCCGTCCGCCACGATCCGGTCCGGGTCACCGGGGCGGCGCGGGCCGATCTCCGGTTCGAAGTCGATGCCGGTCACGGTGGCCATGGCGGTCATGATCTGCTTCACGGACAGGCCGTCGCCGGAGCCCAGGTTGTAGACCCGCTCCAGCGGCTTGCCAGCGGCCAGTGCCTGCGCGGCGGCGACGTGCGAGGCGGCGAGGTCGGCGACGTGGACGTAGTCGCGGACGCAGGTGCCGTCCTCGGTGTTGTAGTCGGTGCCGTTGATCTTCGGCGTCTTACCCGAGGTCAGCGCCCGGAGCACGATCGGGAACAGGTTGTGGGGGCTCGTGTCATAGAGTTCCGGCGAGCCGGAGCCCACCACGTTGAAGTAGCGCAGCGAGGTGTGCTTGAGGCCGCGGGCCACGCCCTGGTCCCGGATCAGCCACTCGCCGATCAACTTGCTTTCGCCGTACGGGGACTCGGGCGAGGTGGCCGTGTCCTCCGTGACGATGTCCACCCGCGGCGTGCCGTAGGTGGCGGCCGAGGAGGAGAACACCAGCTTGTCCACGTCGGCCAGTTCCATCGCCTTGAGCAGGTTGGCCGTGCCGGTGACGTTCTGTTCGTAGGTGAGCAGGGGTTCCTGCACCGAGACGCCGGCGTACTTGAAGCCGGCCAGGTGGATGACGCCGGTGACGCCGTGGTCCACCATGCTGCGGGCCACCACCTCGGTGTCCAAGATGCTGGCGTGCACGAACGGCACGTCCTCCGGGACGAATTCGCGGTGGCCGCTGGAGAGCGAGTCCACCACCAGGGAAGGGATCGAGGCCGCGCGCAACGCCGCGACCACGTGGGAGCCGATATATCCTGCACCGCCGGTTACAAGCCAAGTCATGGCACCACCCTATCGGGGTAAAGCTGATCCCGGCACGCGGGCGCGTACCGGGATCAGGAAATGACGAAGCGGGTGGCCGCTAGTGCTTGCGGGCGTAGCCCTCCCACTTGCTGGCCTGGTGCTCGCCGTCGACGAAGCGGATGGTGCCGGACTTGGAGCGCATCACGATGGACTGGGTGAGGACCTTGTCCTTGGAGTAGCGCACGCCCTTGAGCAGGTCGCCGTCGGTGATGCCGGTGGCGGCGAAGTAGCAGTTGTCGCTGGAGACGAGGTCGTTGGTGGAGAGCACCCGGTCCAGGTCGTGGCCGGCGTCGATCGCCTTCTGCTTTTCCTCGTCGCTGGTGGGCCAGAGGCGGCCCTGGATGACGCCGCCGAGGGACTTGATCGCACAGGCCGCGACGATGCCTTCGGGGGTGCCGCCGATGCCCATCAGGGCGTCGACACCGGTGCCGGAGCGGGCCGCGGCGATGGCGCCGGCGACGTCGCCGTCCATGATGAACTTCGTACGCGCGCCGGCCTCGCGGATCTCGTCCACCAGCGGGCGGTGCCGGTCGCGGTCCAGGATCATGACGTTGAGCTGGTTGACCTTGACGCCCTTGGCCTTGGCGATCAGGTGCAGGTTCTGCTTGACCGGCAGGCGCAGGTCCACCATGTCGGCGGCCTCGGGGCCGGTCACCAGCTTCTCCATGTAGAAGACGGCGGAGGGGTCGAACATCGAACCGCGCTCGGCGACGGCCAGGACGGCCAGGGCGTTGTTGATGCCGAGGGCGGTCAGCCGGGTGCCGTCGATGGGGTCGACGGCGACGTCGACCTCGGGGCCGGTGCCGTCGCCGACGCGTTCGCCGTTGAACAGCATCGGGGCCTCGTCCTTTTCGCCCTCACCGATGACCACGACGCCGTTGAAGTGGACGGTCTGGAGGAAGGAGCGCATGGCGTCGACGGCGGCGCCGTCGGCCTTGTTCTTGTCGCCGAAGCCCACCCAGTGGCCGCCGGCGATGGCCGCGGCCTCGGTGACGCGGACCAGTTCCAGGGCAAGGTTGCGGTCAGGCTCGTCGATGCCGACGGCAAGCGACGGGGAAAGCGTGGAGTACTGCTGGGTGATGGACGCAGGTGACACGTGAACCTCTTCTTCGAGTGGCAATCATCGAACCCGCCCGGCCGGGTGGCGGCCGCAACGGTCGTTCGTCTCTTATCGATCATAGTCACGGCCGCGTCCATCGGTCAGTGGATGACGGCCCCTTACCGGAACCTACTGCCCGGTAGCGTCCCGGCAGGGTCCGGACGGGGGCGCCGGAGGGGGCACCGTGGAATGGGAGATCGGTGCGCCATGGGCGACTATAGAAGGGTGAACGAATTGCAGGAAACGCCGTCCGAGGCGCCCCGAACGCCGGCCCCGGCGGACCAGCCCGTCAAACCCGTCATCCGCGCCGCCGCAGCCAAGCGCGCCAACGCGTCGGTGATCGGCATGATCGTCGCCCTGGTGCTGAGCATCGCGGCGTTCCTTCCGGTGGTGCTGATGAACCCGGCGCCCAAGAGCGACGGCTACCGTCCCAGCATCGACGTCGCCGGCATCGCCGCCAACGCCGCCGGAGTGGCAGGATTCACACCGGTTGCGCCGCAGGCGGGCGACGGGTACCGGGCCAACTACGCCCGGTGGGAGTCCGGCATCGCCACCGGCGTCGCCACCTGGGAGGTGGGCTACCTGACGCCCAAGGATTCCTTCATCGGCCTGGTCCAGACCAGGCAGTCCAACCCCACCTGGCTGCGGGACCAGACCAAGAGCGCCCCGGTCACCGGCACCCGGAACGCCGGCGGCAAGGACTGGGAACTGCGTGACACCGGCAAGGGCGAAAAGAGCATGGTCCTGAACTACCGCGGTACCACCGTGGTGCTCAGCGGACCGGCGACCCTGGCCGAGTTCTCCACCCTGGGCGCGGCCGTGGTCGCGGCGCTGGACAGCAACCCCGCCGCAACAGTTTCTGCGACGGCGGCACCCTCGACGTAAAGTAAGCAGGGTGACCACTCAACTGACTCCCGCCCTCGCCTGGCGCCGCCTGCAGGAAGGCAACCAGCGCTTCGTTGCCGGTGAATCCTCGCACCCGAACCAGGACGCCTCGCGCCGGTCCTCACTGGTGGAGAACCAGCACCCGTTCGCCGTCATCTTCGGCTGCGCCGACTCCCGGCTCGCCGCCGAGATCATCTTCGACCTGGGCCTGGGGGACGCGTTCGTCGTCCGCACCGCCGGCCAGGTGATCGACGACGCCGTCCTCGGCTCGCTCGAGTACAGCATCGGCGTGCTCGGCGTGCCGCTGATCGTGGTCCTGGGCCACGACAGCTGCGGCGCCGTCATCGCCACCAAGGACGCCGTCGAATCGGGCGAGATGCCCGGCGGCTTCGTCCGCAGCCTGGTCGAGCGCATCACCCCGGCCGTGCTGACCTCGCTGCGCAACGGCCACACCGAGGTCAACGACATGGTCGAGGAAAACGTCAAGCAGATCGCTCAGCGGCTGGTGGACAGCTCGCGCACCATTTCCGACGCCGTAGCCAACGGCAGCACCGCGGTGCTGGGCGTGACCTACCGCCTCGCAGAGGGCCGGGCCGACCGGGTCTCCGGGATCGGCGAGCTCTAGGGTCCTCCGCGTGCACCTCATGGGGTCCGGTGGCGCCGGTTCACGGTTTTCGAAGCGGCGCCCCGGCCCAATAAGCTAGCCCCATGACTTCCACAGCAGATTTGACCAACGAAGAATTCCGCATCGAGCACGACACGATGGGCGAGGTCCGCGTCCCGGCCAACGCCCTGTACCGTGCGCAGACGCAGCGTGCAGTCGAAAACTTCCCGATCTCCGGCAAGACCCTGGAGCGCGCCCACATCGAGGCCCTCGCCCGGGTCAAGAAGGCAGCGGCGCAGGCCAACGCGGAGCTGGGAGTGCTCGACGGCGAGCTGGCCCAGGCGATCGCCGACGCGGCCGACGAGGTCGCCGCGGGCAAGTACGACGGCCACTTCCCGATCGACGTGTTCCAGACCGGTTCCGGTACCTCCTCGAACATGAACACCAACGAGGTCATCGCCGAGCTCGCCTCCCGCGCGCTGAAGGCCGGCGGCAGCGACAAGGTGGTCCACCCGAACGACCACGTCAACGCCTCGCAGTCCTCCAACGACGTGTTCCCCACCTCCGTCCACGTCGCCGCAACCTCCGCGCTGATCAACGACCTGATCCCGGCCCTGGGCTACCTGGCCGAGTCCTTGGAGCGGAAGTCGGCCGAGTTCAAGGACGTCGTGAAGTCCGGCCGCACCCACCTGATGGACGCCACCCCCGTCACCCTCGGCCAGGAGTTCGGCGGCTACGCCGCGCAGGTCCGTTACGGCATCGAGAGGATCAACGCCTCCCTCCCCCGCGTCGCCGAGGTCCCCCTGGGCGGCACCGCCGTCGGCACCGGCATCAACACCCCGGCCGGCTTCCCGGAGCGCGTGATCGAGCTGCTCGCCGCGGACACCGGCCTGCCGCTGACCGAGGCCCGCGACCACTTCGAGGCCCAGGCCAACCGTGACGGCCTGATCGAGGCCTCCAGCCAGCTGCGCAACATCGCGATCTCCTTCATGAAGATCAACAACGACCTGCGCTGGATGGGTTCTGGCCCCAACACCGGCCTCGGCGAGATCGCCATCCCGGACCTGCAGCCGGGCTCCTCGATCATGCCGGGCAAGGTCAACCCGGTCATCTGCGAGGCCTCCATCATGGTCGCCGCGCAGGTCATCGGCAACGACACCGCCATCGCCTGGTCCGGCACCAACGGCGCCTTCGAGCTCAACGTCGGCATCCCCGTCATGGCCGCCAACCTGCTCGAGTCCGTCCGCCTGCTGGCCAACACCAGCCGCGTCATGGCCGACAAGATGATCGACGGCATCACCGCCAACATCGAGCGTGCCCGCTTCCTGGCCGAGGCCTCCCCCTCGATCGTGACCCCGCTGAACAAGTTCATCGGCTACGAGAACGCCGCCAAGATCGCCAAGAAGGCCGTCGCCGAGGGCCTGACCATCCGCGAGACCGTCGTTGCCATGGGCTTCCTGGAGCGCGGCGAACTGACCGAGGAGCAGCTGGACACCGCCCTGGACGTCATGTCCATGACCCGTCCGCCGCACAAGGCTTAGGGCCCAGGGGCAGCAACCGGACCCCGCAGGGGCGGAACGACGACGGCGGCCGGTACCTTCC
>NZ_JBFBKP010000083.1:0-17658 GCF_040702285.1 Arthrobacter sp. NPDC080086 | reverse complement strand
GTCGTCCCCGCGGCCCCCGCCGCCGCATACTACGCCAACTGCGCGGCCGTGCGGGCCGCCGGCGCCGCTCCCCTCCGCCGCGGCCAGCCGGGGTACAGCAGCAAGCTGGACCGCGACGGCGACGGCATCGCCTGCGAATAACCGCCCGGCTGTCACACCCGGGGCGCCGGCGGTGTCTGGTGTGTAACAACGGTTCTTCGGACAGGAGTTAGACATGGCAGCACAGCGCGTTCTCATCCTCGGGGCCGGCTACGCCGGCGTCATGGCCGCCAACCGGCTCGCCGGCCGCTCCCCGGCGGCGCGGGTCACCGTGGTCAACCCGGCGGCGGACTTCATCGAGCGGATCCGGCTCCACCAGGTGGCCGCCGGGGCCAGGGCCTCGGCCGCCGTTCCGCTCGGGTCCCTCCTGAACCCGGCGGTGGAACTGACAGTCGACAGTGTGGTGCGGATCGACCCGGCCCGGCGGCTGGTACACCTCGCCGGCAGCCCGGCTCCCCTGGCCTACGACGCGCTGCTGTACGCCGTCGGCAGCGGCCACGCCCCGGCCGCACCCGGCACCGGGGACGACGCCGGCTGCGGCTTCGGTGTCCAGGACGCCCCTTCGGCCGCCCGGCTCCGGTCCCGGCTGCGCAGTCTGGCCCCCGGCAGCACCGTCAGCGTGGTGGGTGCCGGGCTGACCGGGCTCGAGCTGGTGACCGAAATCGCCGAAAGCCACCGGCACCTGCGCCTGCGCCTGCGCCTGATGACCCGCGGGGTGGTGGGCGGGGACCTGACGCCCTCCGGCGCGCGTGCGGTCCGGGCCCGGCTGGCCCGGCTCGACGTCGAGGTGGTGGAGAATACCGACGTGCGGTCCTGCGACGAGTCCACCCTCACCACCTCCGCCGGCGCGGTCCTGCCCTCGGCCTGCACCGTCCGGGCGGCCGGCTTCGCGGTGCCGCCCCTGGCGAGGGACAGCGGCCTGCCCACCGACCCGCACGGCCGGCTCCTGGTTGATTCCTCCCTCGCCTGCCCGGACCACCCGGGCATCTTCGGCGCCGGCGACGCCGCCAAGGTCGCCGGTCCGGAGGGCCTGCACCTACGGATGAGCTGCGCGTCGGCGCTGCCGCTGGGCGCCCAGGCCGCCGACGGCATCGCCGCCCACCTCGACGGCGGCGGGCCCTCCCCGGCGTCCGCCGGCTACCTGCTCCGCTGCATCAGCCTGGGCCGCGGCGCCGGCCTCATCCAGCCCGTCACCGCCGGGGACCACCCCCGCGGTCCGGTGCTCCGCGGCCCGCTGGCCGCGCTGGCCAAGGAACAGGTGTGCCGGATGACGGTGTCCTGGCTCCGGGTCGAGTCCCGCCGGCCCGGCTCCTTCAGCTGGCCCCGCGGGCCGAAGGCGGCGCTGCCCGAACACACCGCCGGGGTGCGGTAACGCCATGGACAGCCACCGGACCTTCGCCGAATACCGCCCGCTGCTGTTCACCATCGCCTACGAGATCACCGGTACGGCCGCGGACGCCGAGGACGTACTCCAGGAGAGCTACCTGAAGTGGTCCGCCGTGGATCCGGACGGCATCGACAACCCCCGGGCGTACCTGGCCACCATCGTCACCCGCCAGGCGCTGAACGCCCTGCGGAGCGCGCGGCGGCGCGAGGACTATGTCGGACCGTGGCTGCCGGAGCCGGTGGCCACCCTCCCGGATGTCGCGGACGACGCGGTCCTCGCCGACTCGCTCTCCTTCGCCATGCTCGTGGTGCTTGAAAGCCTCTCCCCGGACCAGCGGGCCGCCTTCATCCTCCGGGAGGTCTTCGACACTCCTTACGAGGAGATCGCCGGGGCGACGGGCAAGACGCCGGCCGCGGTCCGCCAATTGGTCCACCGCGCCAAGGAACACGTGGCCCGGCGCACCCCGCGCTACGACGTCGATGCCCGGGACCGGAAGGACGTCACTGACCGCTTCATCGCCGCCGCGATGGGCGGCGACGTGCAGGCCCTCATGGACGTCCTGGCCCCCGGCGCCGTCCTGCTCTCCGACGGCGGGGGCAAGGTCTCGGCCGCCCGCCGCCCGGTGGTGGGCGCGGAAAACATTGCCCGCTTCCTGCTCGGCCTCGCAGGCAAGCCGCTCCCGGACATGCGGGTGGAGCCCGCACTCCTGAACGCGATGCCCGCGATCGTCATCTCCAGCGGCGGCCGCGCGGACCTCGCCGTCGTGATCGAGGTCAACGGCGGGCACGTCACCGGGCTGTATTTGGTGCGCAATCCGGACAAGCTCGGCGCCGTCGCGTCGGTCCGGCACCTCGGCCGCTAACCCGGTAGCGCACCCTTCACCGTCCCGTGCTTACTCCGGGCGGACCTTCAGCATGTTCCCAGCGCGTAACAAAATGTGCTTTTTTGCCTGTTGACGTTCTTTATTGTGCGATTATGATGAATAATCATGTGAGCTGCTTCACACCACCCGCACTGTTTCAAAGGAGAAATCATGACCATGCACGAAGACGCTCTGCGCCGGGCCTCCAGCCAGGGCGGGTGGGACCGCCGGACGCTGCTGAAGACGTTCGGTGCCGGCGCCGTCGCCTTCGCCGGGGTGCCCCTGCTCAGCGCCTGCACCGGCGGCAGCGGACCCGCCGCCAGCGGCAACAAGACGGTCACCTTCGGTTCCGGTTCGTCCGACGAGGTGCCCAAGGCCGCGTACAAGGCCGTCACCGACGCGTTCACCAAGAAGTCCGGCATCGCCGTCACCACCAACACGGTTCCGCACAACGACTTCCAGAACAAGATCAACACCTACCTGCAGGGCAGCCCGGACGACACCTTCACCTGGTTCGCCGGCTACCGCATGCAGTACTACGCCGGCAAGGGCCTGCTCGCCCCGATCGACGACGTCTGGGAGAAGATCGGCGGCAACTACTCGGACGCCATGAAGAAGGCGTCCACCGGCGCCGACGGCAAGATGTACTTCGTCCCGAACTACAACTACCCGTGGGGCTTCTTCTACCGGAAGAGCCTCTGGGCCGAGAAGGGCTACGAGGTCCCCACCACGTACGACGCCCTCCTGGCCCTGTGCAAGAAGATGCAGGCGGACGGGCTCATCCCGATCGAATTCGCCGACAAGGACGGCTGGCCGGCCATGGGCACCTTCGACTACCTGAACATGCGCCTGAACGGCTACCAGTTCCACATGGACCTGACCGCGCACAAGGAATCCTGGGACCAGAAGAAGGTCAGTGACGTCTTCGACACCTGGAAGGCCATGCTGCCGTTCCAGAACCCGAACGCCCTTGGCATGACCTGGCAGGACTCCGCCAAGAACCTGGGCGACAAGAAGTCCGGCATGTACCTGCTCGGCTCCTTCCTTACCCAGCAGTACACGGACAAGACCGTGGCCGCGGACATCGACTTCTTCCCCTTCCCGGAACTGGCGATGGAAGGCCGCGACGCCGTCGAAGCCCCCATCGACGGCCTCCTGCTCTCCAAGAAGGGCGGCCAGAACCAGTCGGCCAAGGACTTCCTCGCCTACCTCGGCACCCCCGAGGGCCAGGACGTCTACGCCTCCGTGGACAGCTCCAACATCGCCACGGCCAAGGGCTCGGACACCTCGAAGTTCACGCCGCTGACCAAGAAGATGGCGGACGTGATCACCAACGCCAAGAGCATCAGCCAGTTCTTCGACCGTGACGCGCTCCCGGCCATGGCGAACAACGTCATGATCCCCGCGCTGCAGTCCTTCATCAAGGACGGCACCGTGGACGTCAAGAACCTGGAAGCCCAGGCCAAGTCCCTCTACGCCGCGCAGTAGCGCTGCCAGGGCCCTTTCATCGGCACTAAGGAAATGTTCTTGTGAGTACACCATCCAAAACGAGCCCCGCCGGGGCACGGCGTCCAGCCGCTGCCCGGGCGGGGCGGGTCCGCCGCCTTTCCGGCCGCGACAAGTGGATCCTGGCCTTCATGGTGGGACTTCCCACCCTGATCCAGCTGGTTCTGGTCTGGATCCCCACGCTGCTTTCGGCGGCCCTGTCCTTCACCCGGTGGAACGGCCTGAGCCTGGACGACATCAAGCCGGCGGGCGTCAGCAACTACGACTTCATCGCCCAGAACTACCCGCCGTTCTGGCCGGCCGTGCAGCACAACGTGCTGTGGCTGGTGTTCCTGGCCGTGATCGCCACCCCGCTGGGGCTTCTGCTGGCCATCCTGCTGGACCAGAACATCCGCGGCACCAGGATCTACCAGAGCATCTTCTTCACCCCGGTGATGCTCTCCCTGGCCCTGATCGGCGTCATCTGGCAGCTGTTCTACAACCGGGACAACGGTCTGTTGAACTTCCTGCTCGGCACCGCCGGCACGCCCCAGGCCGTCGACTGGTTCGGTGACTCCGGCGTGAACATCTGGGCCGCGCTGATCGCCGCGACCTGGCGCCACGCCGGCTACGTCATGATCCTCTACCTGGCCGGCCTCAAGGGTGTGGACCCCACGCTCCGCGAGGCGGCCCAGATCGACGGCGCCAACGCCGTGCAGACCTTCTTCCGGGTCATCTTCCCGGCGATGCGTCCGGTCAACGTCATCATCATCGTCATCACCGTGATCGAATCCCTCCGGGCCTTCGACATCGTCTACGTCATCAACCGCGGTACCAACGGCCTGGAACTGATCAGCGCCCTGGTGATCCAGAACCTCGTCGGCGAGGGCCAGGTGATCGGCGTCGGCTCGGCCCTGGCCGTCATCCTGCTGGTCATCTCGCTGGTACCCATCACGTTCTACCTGTCCCGGGCCTTTGGAAAGGACAAAGAGGCATGAGCATCGCACAGCCTACGGACGCACGCCCGGCGGGCCGGGCACCGTCACGGCGCGGCGCCGCCGCCGGAACCGGGAGCCAGAGCGCCGGCAAGCGCAACAAGCCCCGCTTCGGCCTCCACATCTTCCTGAGCGTGCTCGCGGTGATGTGGCTGATCCCCCTGGCCTGGACCGTCTTCACCGCACTCCGGCCGAAGGCGGACACGGACAAGTACGGCTACTTCAGCTTCGGCGGGTCCTTCAACTTCGACAACTTCGTCCAGGCCTGGACCCAGGGCGGCTTCGCCCAGTACGCCTGGAACTCGGCCCTGATCACCATCCCCTCCGTCATCCTGGTGCTCTTCTTCGCCTCCATGATGGCGTTCGCGGTCAGCCGGGTCAGCTGGAAATTCAACGTCACCCTGCTGATCATGTTCACCGCCGGCAACCTGCTCCCCCCGCAGGTCCTCGCCGCCCCGCTGTTCGAGATGTTCAAGCTCCTCCCGCTGCCCTACAGCGTCAGCGACTCCGGCAGCCTGCTCAACACCTACATCAGCGTGATCGCCGTGGACACCGCCTTCCAGATCGGCTTCGTGACCTTCGTGCTCTCGAACTACATGAAGGCCCTCTCCCCGGAACTGACCGAGGCCGCCCTGGTGGACGGCGCCGGCATCTGGCGCCAGTACTGGGAAATCATCCTCCCGCTGTGCCGGCCGGCCCTGGCCGCCATGGGCACTCTGGAAGTCATCTTCATCTACAACGACTTCTTCTGGCCGCTGCTGTTCCTGCAGAGCGGTGACCGGCTGCCCCTGACCACCGCCGTGAACAACCTGCAGGGCCAGTTCCTCTCCAACTACAACCTCATCGCCGCCGGCGCCATGATCACTGCCATCCCCGCCCTGGTGATCTACCTCCTGCTCCAGCGGCACTTCGTAGCCGGCCTGACCCTCGGCTCCAGCAAAGGATAATTGTGGACAAAAGCACCAAGCCCCCCAGGGCCTCGATGGACTACATCACCGCCCGCCTCGGCTCCGAGGGCGCCCCGCAGCTGGCCTTCGGCGGCGACTACAACCCGGAGCAGTGGCCGGAGGAGACCTGGGCCGAGGACGTCGCCCTGATGCGCGAGGCCGGCGTGAACCTGGTCAGCGTCGGCATCTTCAGCTGGTCCCTGCTGGAGCCCTCCGAGGGCGAGTACGAGTTCGGCTGGCTGGACCGGGTCCTGGACCTGCTGCACGAGAACGGCATCCGGGTGGACCTGGCCAACGCCACTGCCTCCCCGCCGCCGTGGTTCAGCCACAAATACCCGGAGTCCCTGCCCGTGACGGCCGACGGCGTGCGGCACAGCTACGGTTCCCGGCAGGCGTTCGCCGCCTCCAGCCCGGACTACCGCCGCGCCGCCGCCGCCCTGACCGAGCAGATCGCCACCCGTTACAAGGACCACCCCGCCGTCGTCATGTGGCACGTGCACAACGAGTACGGCTGCCACAACCAGCCCGACTACTCCGACGGCGCCGCCGCCGGTTTCAGGGTCTGGCTGAAGAACCGCTACGGCACCCTGGACGGGCTCAACGCCGCCTGGGGCACCGCGTTCTGGTCCCAGCGCTATTACGACTGGGAGGAGATCCTGCCGCCGCGTACCTCCGGGACCTGGGTCAACCCCACCCAGCAGCTGGACTTCGCCCGGTACTCCTCCGACGAACTGCTCGAGTGCTACAAGGCCGAGGCGGAGATCATCCGCTCCCACTCGGAGCACCCGGTCACCACCAACTTCATGGGCTTCAACATGGGCCTGCACCAGCCGGTGGACTACTGGCGCTGGTCCGAGCAGATGGACGTGGTCTCCAACGACCACTACCTGATCGCCGAAGACCTGCGGAACTACCAGGAGCTCGCGGCGACGGCGGACCTCACCCGCGGCTGGGCGCAAGGCAAGCCCTGGCTGCTGATGGAACACTCGACGTCGGCGGTCAACTGGCAGCCGCGCAACATCGCCAAGGCGCCCGGAGAAATGCTGCGCAACTCGATGCAGCACGTGGCCCGCGGCTCCGACGGCGCCCTGTTCTTCCAGTGGCGCGCCTCCCGCGCCGGGGCCGAAAAGTTCCACTCCGGCCTGCTACCGCACGCCGGGACGGAGACCAAGGTCTGGCGCGAGGTGGTCCGGCTCGGCCAGGCCCTGCGCAGCCTGGCCGAGATCGCCGGCTCCACCGTCACCGGAGCCTCCGGCCGGGTGGACGTCGCGATCGTGCACGACACCGACGCCCGCTGGGCCTCGGAACTCGACTCGCACCCCAGCGTGGACGCCTCCAACATCGCCGAGACCCGCCGCTGGCACGACGCCTTCTACCGGGTCGGGATCCCCACCGACTTCGTCCGCAGCACCGACGACCTCTCCGGCTACCGGCTGGTCATCGCCCCTATGCAGTACCTCATCACCGACGAGGGCGCCGCCAACCTGGACGGCTTCGTCCGCGCCGGCGGCCACCTGGTGGTGTCCTACTTCTCCGGTATCGTGGACGAAAATGACCACATCAGGCTTGGCGGCTACCCCGGCGCGTTCCGCGAACTGCTCGGCGTGCAGATGGAGGAATTCTTCCCGCTCCGCGCCGGCGAGAGCGTCCCGCTCAGCCGCTTCGGCGCCGGCACGTACTGGAACGAACTGGGCCACGCCACCACCGCCGACGTACTCTCCGCCGTCGCCCACGGCCCGGCGGCCGGATCCCCCGCGGTGACCCGCAACGTCGCCGGCAAGGGACGGGCCTACTACGCCGCCACCACCCTTACCCCCGAGGGGCTGCGGGAACTGCTCGCCGTCGTCTGCCCCGACGCCGGCGTCGCTCCCCTGGTCCCGGACCTCCCGGCCGACGTCGAGGTGGTCCGCCGGGCCAAGGACGGCACGCACTGGACGTTCTGCATCAACCACTCTGACCGGGACGTGCACCTGCCGCTGGAAGGCTACGACGTCCTGGCCGACGCCGGGCTCGACGGCGGCCTGGGGCTCCCGGCCGGAGGCGTCGCCGTCGTCCGTTCCACCTCCCGGCAGTAGCCGCACCCGCCGGCCACTTCACCCGACAACGCATAGAAGGACTCCCGATGCTCGCCGCAGCCCGTCACTCAGCCATCCTCGCCGAGGTTCAGCGCGAGCGGATCGTCCGCGTCGCGGACCTCGCCAAGATGCTGGGCGTCTCGCTGATGACGGTGCGGCGGGACATCGAGGCCCTCGACGCGGCCGGCGCGGTGGAGAAGATCCACGGCGGCGCGAAGCTCCCCGGCGGGGCCAGCACCCACGAGCCGGGTTTCGAGCTGAAAATGACCCAGCTCAAGGACGAAAAGATGGCCATCGCCCAGGAGGCGGCGGCCCAGGTCCGGGAGGGGATGGCGGTGGGCCTCAGCGCCGGCACCACCACCTGGGCGCTGGCGCAGCTGCTCACGGCCGGGCCGCAGATCACCCTGGTGACCAATTCGGTGCGGATCGCGGACACGTTCCACCAGAGTTCCTCCCCGTCCACGGTGATCCTCACCGGGGGCCAGCGCACCCCCTCGGACGCCCTGGTGGGGCCGCTGGCCACTTCCTCGCTCCGGCAGCTGCACCTGGACGTGCTCTTCCTGGGCGTCCACGGGGTGGACCCGGATGCCGGGTTCACCACGCCGAATGTGCTGGAAGCCGAAACGGACCGGGCCTTCGTGGCCGCGGCCCGGCGGGTGGTGGTCCTGGCCGACCACACCAAGTGGGGCACCCTGGGCATCAGCACCATTGCCGCCCTCGAGGACGCCGACGAACTGATCAGCGACGACCTCCTGGGCATCGAGGCCCGGCGCATCCTCGGCGAGCGCGTGGGCCGGTTGCGGCTGGCCCCCACGCACACCGCCGGCGCGGCCACCGGCTGAGCCGCTCCCCCCATCCCCTACCCGACGCCCTCCCCCTAAATCCCCGAACCTGACGACGCCTGGAGCTGCAGTGAACAACCCGGACCTGAACCTTGCCCCGGAGAGCCGGACCCCGGCCACTCCGGCGGCGCCCGCGCCGCTGTACCTGCGCCGCTCCGGCACCGCCCTGCTGCTGGACTTCCGCACCGGCGAGCCTGCCCTGCTGCACTTCGGCGCGGACCTCGGCCCTGAGCTGCCGGACCTGACGCTCCTGACGGACCCGGTGCCGCACTCGGCCCTGGACGTGCCGGTGACCCTGGGCCTGGTCCCGCAGGCCTCCTCCGGCTGGCGCGGCCGGCCCGGCCTGCGCGGCCACCGCGGGGGCACCGCGTTCTCGCCCCGGCTGCGGCTGGTCTCCGTGGACGCCGGCCCCGGCGACGACGCCTCCGCGGTCCTCACCCAGGCCGACCCGGACGCAGGAATCACCGTGCGCACCGAACTCCGGCTCAACGACGGCGGGCTGCTGCAGCTGCGCCACACCCTGGTCAACGACGGCGGCTCCCCCTACACCGTGGAGGAACTTGCCGCGGTGCTGCCCGTGGGCCGCGCGGCCGCGGAGGTCCTGGACCTCACCGGCCGCTGGTGCCGGGAATCCCACCCGCAGCGGCTCCCCCTGCACCAGGGCACCTGGGTCCGCTCCGGCCGGCACGGCCGCACCGGCCACGACGCCTCGCTGCTCCTGGCCGCCGGCACCCCCGGCTTCGGCTACCGGCACGGGCAGGTCTGGGCCGTGCACCTGGGCTGGAGCGGCAACCACGAGAGCTTCGTGGACACCACCGGCGACGGCCGCACCGTGATCGGCGCCTCCGAGCTCCTCGGATCGTCCGAGGTCACCCTCGCCCCGGGTGAGAGCTACGAGACCCCGTGGTTGTTCGCCGCCTACTCCGACGCCGGCCTGGACGGCATCACCGCCGCGTTCTACGCCTGGTTCCGCGCCCGCCCGCACCACCCCACCGCCGGCAAGCCCCGGCCCGTGGTGCTCAACGTCTGGGAGGCCGTCTACTTCGACCACCGGCTGCCGGCCCTGCTGGACCTTGCCGCCACCGCCGCCGCGCTCGGCGTGGAACGCTACGTCCTCGACGACGGCTGGTTCCGCGGCCGCCGGAACGACACCGCGGGCCTTGGCGACTGGTACGTGGACGAGGATCTCTGGCCGGACGGGCTGACCCCGCTGATCGACGCCGTCACCGGACACGGCATGGAATTTGGTCTCTGGGTGGAACCGGAAATGGTCAACGAGGACTCTGACCTGGCCCGCGCGCACGCCGACTGGATCGCCGGACCCGCCACCGGCGGTTCCGGAAACGGTCCGGCCGGCCGGCTGCCCGAGCGCTGGCGGCACCAGCAGGTCCTGGACCTGGTGAACCCCGAGGCTTGGCAGTACATCTACGACCGGCTCCACGCCCTGCTGAGCGGGAACCGGATCAGTTACCTCAAGTGGGACCAGAACCGGGACCTGACCGAGATGGGACACGACGGCCGGCCCTCCGTCCACGCCCAGACCCGCGCGGTCTACCGGCTGCTGGACGCCCTGCGCGCGGCCCACCCGGATGTGGAGATCGAAAGCTGCTCCTCCGGCGGCGCCCGCGTGGACCTGGGCATCCTGGAACGCACCGACCGGGTCTGGGGATCGGACTGCAACGACGCCCTGGAGCGCCAGACCATCCAGCGCTGGACCGGGATGGTGGTCCCGCCCGAGCTGGTGGGCTCCCACATCGGTCCCACCCGCAGCCACACCACGGCCCGCACCCACGACCTGTCCTTCCGCGCGGTCACCGCCATGTTCGGCCACTTCGGCCTGGAATGGGACATCCGGCACCTCGCAACCGCCGAGCGGGACGAACTGGCCGGGGCGATCGCCCTGTTCAAGGAGTACCGGGGGCTGCTGCACAGCGGCCGGATGGTCCGGGCGGACGAACCGGACCCGGCGCTGCGGCTGCACGGGGTGGTGGCGCACGACGGCGGGGAGGCCCTGTTCGCCTTGGTGTCCGTGGCCACCTCGTTCGCCGAGACCCCCGGCCGGGTGTGCCTGCCGGGCCTGGACCCGGACACCCGGTACCGGGTCGAGGCGGTCTACCCCGCCGCGACTGACCGCGGCGCCTACCTCCAGACCGCACCGCCGGGCTGGCTGGCCGGCGGCGTGGAGGCCGCCGGACGTTTCCTGGCCGGATCGGGCCTGCCGATGCCGGTCCTGAACCCGGAGCACGGCGTGCTCCTGTCCGTCCGCCGGGCCGGCGGCGGCGCACCCCACAGCGGCACCCCGGTAAGGAACTCCTAGCATGGAACAGATCACCAAACGCGCCTACAAGCTCTCCGACGGGCGGGACCTGATCTACTTCGACGACGCGGACACCACGCTGCCGCCGGACCGCGGCCCGGACCTGCGCGAACCCATGGACCGGCCGGAAACCGCCGCCATGCGACAGGACGTGCTGACCGGCGAGTGGATCTCCATCGCGGCGGCCCGGCAGAACCGCGTGGTCCTGCCGCCCACCCACCGGGACCCGCTGGCCCCGGCGTCGCGGGACAACCCCTCCGAGATCCCCAGCCGCTACGACGTCGCCGTCTTCGAGAACAAGTCCCCCTCCTTCGGCCCGGCCCTCACCGGCCCGGACGCCCCCGAAGGGCTGGAGGACCTGGCCCGGATCGGCCTGGGCCGCAGCCGGCAGGCGGTGGGCCGCTGCGAGGTGGTCTGCTTCTCCCCCGAGCACACCGGGTCCCTCGCCCGCCTGTCCCGGTCCCGGATGCGGACCGTGGTGGAAGCCTGGGCGGACCGCACCTCCGCGCTCTCCGCGCTCCCCGGCGTCGAACAGGTCTTCCCGTTCGAAAACCGCGGCGAGGCGATCGGCGTGACCCTGCACCACCCGCACGGCCAGATCTACGCCTACCCGTACATCACCCCCCGCACCTCCCAGCTGATCCGCACCCTGGCGGACTACGAGGGCTCCCTCTTCGAGGACATCCTCGCCTTCGAACAGAACTCCGAGCGGGTGCTGCTGCAGGGTGAGCACTGGACGGCGTTCGTGCCGTTCGCGGCGCGCTGGCCCTTGGAGGTCCACATCCTCCCGCACCGGCACGTCCCCGACCTCGCCGCCACCACCGATGCCGAACGCGACGAATTCGCCGGCCTCTACGGGCGGCTGCTGCGCGGCGTCGATGCCCTGTACGACACGCCAACCCCGTACATTTCGGCGTGGCACCAGGCCCCGGTCAACGCCCACCGGGACGACATCCGGCTGATGCTGCAACTGACCTCGCCCCGGCGGGAGAAGAACAAGCTGAAGTACCTGGCCGGGTCGGAGGCCGCCATGGGCGCGTTCATCGCTGACATCCCCCCGGAAACCGCCGCGGCCCGGCTGCGCGAGGCCATCGCCACCGCCGACGCCGCCACCGGCATCCCCACCACGTAGCAGGAAGAACCACCCGCCATGACTGAACTCTCCCAGCAGGGACGCGACTACTTCGCCGGCCAGTTCGGCCACCAACCCGAGGGGGTCTGGTCCGCCCCGGGCCGCGTGAACCTCATCGGCGAGCACACCGACTACAACGACGGCTTCGCCTTCCCCATCGCGATCGAGAAGCGCGCGGCCGTCGCCGCGTCCCGCCGGGAGGACCGGCGGCTGCGGGTGGCCAGCGACTCCTTCCCCGGCGTCGTCGACGTCGGACTCGACGGCCTGGACCCGGACGCGCTGCAGGGCTGGTCCGGCTACCCCCTTGGCGTCGCCTGGGCCATGGCGGAGGCGCTGCGGAGCGCAGGCCGCGACGTCGCGCAGCTGCCCGGCGTGGACCTTGCGCTCACCTCCGACGTTCCCGCCGGCGCCGGCCTCTCCTCCTCCGCCGCGGTCGAATGTTCCGTGGCACTGGCCCTGAACGAGCTCTGGGACGCGGGCCTGGACCGGCAGGAGCTCGCCCGGATCGGCCAGCTCGCGGAGAACCGCGTGGTCGGGGCACCCACCGGCATCATGGACCAGTCCGCCTCGCTGCTGGGCGAACCGGACCACGGCATCCTGCTGGACTGCCAGAGCCTGGTGACCGAGATCGTCCCGCTCGGGTTCGAGTCCGCCGGCGTGGGCCTGCTGGTCATCGACACCCGCACCAGCCACTCACACTCCGACGGCGGCTACGCCAGCCGCCGCCGCTCCTGCGAGGAGGGCGCGGAGGCGATGGGCGTACGCAGCCTGCGCGGCCTGGGTCCGGAAGACCTGCCCCGCGCCGAGGCCACCCTGGAGCCGGTGACGTTCCGCCGGGTCCGGCACATCATCACCGAGAACCAGCGGGTCCTGGACACGGTGGCCACCCTGCGCAGCCACGGCGCCGCCGCCATCGGCCCGTTCCTGAACGCCTCGCACGTCTCCATGCGGGACGACTTCGAGATCTCCACCCCGGAACTGGACCTAGCGGTCTCCACCGCCCAGTCCCTCGGGGCGATCGGCGCGCGGATGACCGGCGGCGGGTTCGGCGGGGCGGCCATCGCCCTGGTCCGGGACGCCGACGCCGAGACCGTCGCCCGCGGCGTGCTCGAGGCCTTCGACAAGGCGGGCTTCACCCACCCCCCGCACATCTTCCCGGTCACCGCGGCCGAGGGCGCCCGGCGCGAGCCGGCGTTCGAGGAGGCCTAGGGTTAGACCCGGGCCAGCCCGGCGACCTCGGCCAGCAGTTCAACGGACCGCAGCCGGTCCTCGACCCGGGGGCTCTGGTGCGCCACGATCAGCTCGTCGGCGTCGGCGTGCTTCGTGAAGCCGTCCAGGTACTCCATGACAGCGTCGGAGGTGCCGACGGCGGAGTACTTCATCATCTGTGCCATGTGCTGGCCCTGCGGGGAGTCCAGGATCATGTCCGCCTCATCGTCGCTAAAGACCCGGCCGTTGCCGAAGAACAGGGACACCCGGGCGCGTTTGGTGGCCTGGAGCATCTCCTGCGCGTCGGAGGCGGAGTCCGCGGCGATCACGTTCACGGCGGCGATCACGTGCGGGGCGTCCAGCTGCTCGGAGGGCCGGAACTCGCGGCGGTAGATGGCGACGGCGTCCTGCAGCGCGTTCGGCGCGAAGTGCGAGGCGAACGCATAGGGCAGGCCCAGCTGCGCGGCCAGGCGGGCGCCGAAGAGGGACGAGCCCAGGATGTACAGCGGGACGTTGGTGCCCTTGCCCGGGATGGCCTCCACGCCCTGGATCCGGCTGTTGCCGGTGAGGTAGCCCTGCAGCTCCAGCACGTCCTGCGGGAAGCTGTCGGCGCTCATCGGGTCGCGGCGCAGCGCCCGCATGGTGTTCTGGTCGCTGCCGGGGGCACGGCCCAGGCCCAGGTCGATCCGGCCCGGGTGCAGCGTCTCCAGGGTGCCGAACTGCTCGGCGATGGTCAGCGGAGAGTGGTTCGGCAGCATGACGCCGCCGGCGCCAAGCCGGATGCTCTTGGTCTGCGACGCCACATGGGCGATCAGGACGCTGGTCGCGGAGGAGGCGATCGTGGACATGTTGTGGTGCTCGGCGTACCAGATGCGGCGGTAGCCCAGCTCCTCGGCCCGCTGCGCCATGGCAACGCTGCCGGCGAAGCTCTCTGCCGCCGTCTGGCCCTTGCCGATGATTGCGAGGTCAAGGATGGAAAGCGGAACAGTCACGGAAAAGCCGGCCTTTCGTAGCGGAAAGTGTGGGAAGTGCGGTGTGAGGAATGCCGGGCCGTCCTGCGGCCGGGCGCCTACAGGTGGCAACGACGGCGGTGCCCGTCTTATTTCTGCCAATCTCCGTTGCGGCCGCCACACCGGCGGAATACTCAGCACCCTTACTGTGTTGGCCTTGCCATGAGCCACGAGACAACAGAGCACCAGGAAGTATCCGCCACGATCGACCTGCCGGGCGTCGGAACCGTGCACCGGCTC
This sequence comes from Arthrobacter sp. NPDC080086, assembly GCF_040702285.1. NCBI lineage: Bacteria > Bacillati > Actinomycetota > Actinomycetes > Micrococcales > Micrococcaceae > Arthrobacter > Arthrobacter sp. NPDC080086. The sequence goes on along the minus strand of NZ_JBFBKP010000083.1, from coordinate 3,118 downwards.
GGCTTCGGTGCCATGCGCATCGTCGGCGACGGCGTGTGGGGCGAGCCGGCCGACCGTGCCGCCGCCGTCGCCGTCGTCCGCCGCGCCGTCGAGCTCGGCGTCGACTTCATCGACACCGCCGACTCCTACGGCCCCAACATCAGCGAGGAAATCCTGGCCGAGGCTCTGCACCCGTACCCGGCGGGCCTGAAGATCGCCACGAAAGTGGGCTTCACGCGCACCGGGCCGGACCAGTGGATCCCCGTCGGCCGTCCGGAGTACCTGCGCCAGCAGACGGAACTGAGCCTGCGCAAGCTCAAGGTCGACGCCCTGGACCTGCTGCAGCTGCACCGGATCGACCCCAAGGTCGACGCCGAGGAGCAGTTCGGCGTGCTCCGCGAGCTGCTTGACGAGGGCAAGGTCAAGGCCCTGGGCCTGTCGCAGGTCAGCGTGGCCGAGCTGGAACAGGCCGGCAAGCACTTCACCGTTTCCACCGTGCAGAACCGTTACAACCTGACCGACCGCAGCTCCGAGGATGTCCTCGACTACGCCGGGGAGAAGGGCATCGGCTTCATTCCCTGGGCCCCCATCTCCGCCGGCGAACTCGCCCGGCCGGGCGGACCGCTGGACGAGGCCGCCAAGCGCCTCGGCGCCACCACCTCGCAGGTGGCCCTGGCCTGGCTGCTGCGCCGCTCCCCCGTGATGATGCCCATCCCCGGCACCGGTTCCGTCAAGCACCTCGAGGAAAACCTCGCGGCCGCCGGAGTCGTCCTCGATGACGCCACCTTCGCCGAGCTCAACGACGCCCGCTAGAGACCACCCTCCCCCTCATAACCCCACCGCCGGGTCCGCCCGGCAGAACAGGAGCACACCATGGCCAACATCCTGATGGTCGTATCCGCCGCCGATTCCCTCACCATGCGTGACGGCAGCCAGCACCCCACCGGTTTCTGGGCCGAGGAGCTCGTCGTCTCCCACCAGGAGCTGATCAAGGCCGGCCACACCGTCCACATCGCCACCCCCGGCGGCGCCAAGCCCACCGTGGACCAGGTCAGCCTGCAGGCGGACCAGGCCGGCGGCCAGGAGCGCGCGGACGGCTTCCGCTCCTACCTGGACAAGATCGACGGCGAGCTCTCCTCCCCGCTGGTGCTCGCCGACGTCGACCTCTCCGGCTACGACGCCGTGGTCATGCCCGGCGGCCACGGCCCGATGGCCGACCTGTACCAGGACGCCGCCCTCGGCAAGCTCCTGACCCAGGCCAACAACGACGGCAAGATCATCGCCCCGTTCTGCCACGGCCCCGCCGGCCTGCTCAGCGCGGTCGACGGCGACGGCACCTTCGCCTTCGCCGGCCGCCGCGTCACGGTCTTCACCAACGAGGAGGAACTCGGCGGCGGCACCGGCGAGAACACCCCGTGGTTCGTCGAGGACGAGCTCAAGAACAAGGGCGCCGTCGTGGACAACGGCGGAGCCTGGACCTCCCACGTGATCCGGGACGGCAACCTGATCAGCGGCCAGAACCCGCAGTCCAGCGCGGACGTGGCCCAGGAAGTCATCAAGGCGCTCACCGACGCAAAGTAATTCCGGCCGACGCCGGGTCCGGGCAACCGGACCCGGCTAAGCTAGCCGCATGGCGATCAAATCCACCGCAGATAAAGTAGCCACACTCCAAAAGGGATACACCCTGGAGGGTCCCACGATTGAGCTGGGAGCAGCGATCGTCGACGGCGAGCTGCACAAGGAAGCACCGGTCCGCCTGCCGCTGGCCATGATGAACCGGCACGGCCTGGTGGCCGGAGCCACCGGCACCGGCAAGACCGTGACACTGCACATGATGGCCGAACAGCTCTCCACCGCGGGGGTACCGGTGTTCCTCGCGGACATCAAGGGCGACCTCTCCGGCCTCGCCACCGCGGCCACCGGCTCCGAGAAACTCAAGGCCCGCACCGACAGCATCGGCCAGCCCTGGTCCGGTAAGACCTTCCCGGTGGAATTCCTCGCCCTCGGCGGCGACGGCGCCGGCGTGCCGGTCCGCGCCACGGTCACCTCCTTCGGCCCGATCCTGCTCTCCCGGATCATGGATTTGAACGAGACCCAGGAATCCAGCCTGCAGCTGGTGTTCCATTTCGCGGACAAGAACAACCTCGAACTCATCGACCTCAAGGACCTCCGCGCGGTCATCCAGTTCCTCACCTCTGACGAGGGCAAGGAAGCCCTCCAGGACCTCGGCGGGCTCTCCAAGGCCACGGCCGGCGTCATCCTCCGCGAACTGATCACCCTCGAGGCCCAGGGCATGGAGAAATTCTTCGGCGAGCCCGAGTTCAACACTGCCGAACTGCTCCGCACCGCCCCCGACGGCCGCGGCGTGGTCTCCTGCCTGGAGCTCCCCACCCTGCAGACCAAGCCGATGCTGTTCTCCACCTTCCTAATGTGGCTGCTGGCGGACCTGTTCGAGGACTTGCCCGAGGCCGGGGACCTGGACAAGCCGAAGCTGGTCTTCTTCCTCGACGAGGCGCACCTGCTCTTCAACGGCGCCTCCAAGGCCTTCCTCGACGCCATCACCACCACCGTGCGGCTGATCCGCTCCAAGGGCGTCGGCATCTTCTTCGTCACCCAGACCCCGAAGGATGTCCCCGCCGACGTCCTGGGCCAGCTCGCCAACCGGGTCCAGCACGCCCTGCGGGCCTTCACCCCGGAGGACGCGAAGGCCCTCAAGGCCACCGTCTCGACCTTCCCGGTCAGCGACTACGACCTGGAGGAGACTCTGACGACGGCGGGCATCGGCGAGGCCGTCATCACCGTCATGAACGAGAAGGGCGCACCCACCCCGGTGGCGCTGACCCGGCTGCGCGCCCCGGAATCCGTGATGGGTCCCAGCGAGCCCGCCCTGGTGGCCAGCACCGTGGCGGCCTCGTCGCTGCTGGCCGCGTATGGTACCGCCGTCGACAATGTTTCGGCCTACGAGAAGCTCTCCGGCAAGGCCGCCGCGCCCACCGGTCCGGCCGCCGGACCCGCCTCGGCGCCGGAGACCGGGGCTGCCCCGGCCGGCACGCCCACCGACGTCGACGCCGCCGCGCACCTTGGGCAGCAGCAGGGCGCGCAACTTGCCTTCCCAGTCCGGGTCACGCCAGAACACGTT
>NZ_JBFBKP010000082.1:0-17966 GCF_040702285.1 Arthrobacter sp. NPDC080086 | reverse complement strand
GCCGCGGGGCCTGTCCGCTCCTCCTGCTGGACTTGAACCAGCAACCCTTCGATTAACAGTCGAATGCTCTGCCAATTGAGCTAAGGAGGAATGAAGCAGGTATGACATTAGCAAAGGTTTTACCACTAAGGAAATCGGCCCCCGGCGCCCCGACAGATACCCCCGCCGGGTATAAAAAAGTCCCCGCTCCGGCGGACCGGAACGGGGACTGTGCGCTCCTCCTGCTGGACTTGAACCAGCAACCCTTCGATTAACAGTCGAATGCTCTGCCAATTGAGCTAAGGAGGAATGAAGCGGGTACTAGCCTAGCAAACCCGCGGCCCGGAAGCGAAATCGGGGCCGGTCGGTCCGCCGGCCGCGGGGCGAAACCTCAGGAATCGGCGCGCAGCGACCGCCGCTGCATCTCCAGTTCCATCAGCTCGCGGTTGAGCCGTTGGAACTCCTCCGGGTTCGCCGCGGCGTCGAGGCGCTGCAGCTGGCCCATCTTGTCCGCCTTGACCCGCGTGATCTGCAGTTCGAACAGCCGCGCCAGGATGTCCCGGCAGTAGCGCTGCACGGCTTCCTCGGTGCTGGCCGGCAACGGCACCACCGAGAGCTCGGAGACGAGCGGACGGAGCGGTTCCGGAACCTCCTGGAGCAGCTCGGCGACCCAGCGGGCCGGATCCGCGGCCGAGGCCAGGCCCGTGGCGCGGATGGCCTCGTGGATTGCGAGGTAGGCGGGGGTGGAGAACCGCGCCTCTGAGAAGCGCTCCCAGGTGGTTCCCTCCAGCATTGACGGCTGCTGCAGCACCACTTCCAGCGCCTGCCGTTCCATCGCCGCGACGGGGTCCCGGGGATCGGGCCGGTTGAACGCCGGCAGCGCGGCCGACGGCGGCAGCGGCGCCACGCCGGGCGCTCCCGCGCCGGGGTTCTGGCCTTGCTGCGGGTAGCCGCCCTGGTTCTGGTAGCCGCCCTGGTTCTGGTAGCCCTGCTGGTTCTGCTGGTACCCACCCTGCTGACCGATGGAACCGAAGCCGTTGCCCTGGCCCGCTCCCCCGCGGCCGCCCTGCTGACCGGGACCGCCCTGGGTGCCGCGCTTCATGGCCGCGCCTACTGCCCGGCTGACGTCCTCCACGGGCATGCCGAGCCAGCCGGCGAGCTCGCGGGCGTAGGCCGGGCGCATGCCGGCGTCGCGGATCTGCGCCACGACGGGCGCGGACTCGCGCAGCGCCGAGATCCGTCCCTCCACGGTATCCAGGTTGTGCCGGCGCAGGGTGGCCCGGATGGCGAACTCAAAGAGCGGGCGCCGGGTGCCGATCAGGTCGCGCACGGCGGCGTCGCCCTTGGCCTGGCGCAGTTCGCAGGGGTCGGCCCCGGTGGGCTCAACCGCCACGTACGTCTGGGCCACGAACCTCTGGTCCTCCTCGAAGGCGCGCAGGGCGGCCTTCTGGCCGGCGGCGTCGCCGTCGAAGGTGAAGATGACCTCGCCGCCGCTGCCGTCGTCGGAGAGCAGCCGGCGGGCGATCTTGATGTGGTCCGTGCCGAAGGCGGTGCCGCAGGTGGCCACCGCCGTCGTCACCCCGGCCAGGTGGCAGGCCATGACATCGGTGTAGCCCTCCACCACCACCAGTTGCCGGTCCTTGGCGATGGTGCGCTTGGCCAGGTCGATCCCGTAGAGGACCTGGGACTTCTTGTAGAGCGCCGTCTCCGGGGTGTTGAGGTACTTCGGGCCCTGGTCGTCCTCGTAGAGCTTCCGGGCGCCGAAGCCGATGGTGTCCCCCGCGATGTCGCGGATGGGCCAGATCAGCCGGCCGCGGAAGCGGTCATAGATACCCCGGTTGCCTTCGGAAAACATCCCGGTCAGCTTGAGTTCAGCATCGGTGAAGCCGCGGCCGCGGAGGTGCTTCAGCAGCGAGTCCCAGCCCTGCGGGGCGTAGCCGACGCCGAACTGCTCGGAGGCCGCCCGGTCGAAGCCGCGGCCGTAGAGGAAGTTCCGGCCCTCGGCGGCACCCGGGGTCAGGAGCTGGGTGCGGAAGAATTCGTCGGCGATCTTGTGCGCATCCAGGAGCCGCTGGCGGCGGCCGATCTCCTCGCGGTTGGGGCCGGAGCCGCCGTCCTCGTAGCGGAGCTCGTAGCCGATCCGGGCGGCGAGCTTCTCGACCGCCTCGTGGAAGGTGGTGTGGTCCAGCTTCTGCACGAAGGAGATCACGTCCCCGTCCTCGCCGCAGCCGAAGCAGTGGTACCGGCCCACTTGGGGGCGGACGGTGAAGGAGGGGGAACGCTCGTCGTGAAATGGGCAGAGGCCCTTGTAGGAGCCGAGGCCGGCGCCCTTGAGCGTGACGTAGCCGTCGACGACTTCCTTGATGTCAGTGCGCTGGCGCACCTCGTCGATGTCTTCGCGTTTGATCAGGCCGGCCACGGAGCCATCCTAGTCACTCCCGCTGTCACCACAGTGACGGTAGGCTGCCGACCAGCCGTTCATACATGGCCAGCGCGGAGCCATCGGTGAGCGAGGCTACCTGGTCGATGACGACGCGCAGCCGCGCCCCGTCGTCGGCGGCGGCGCGCCAGTCCGCGGCGAACATCGGCTCGAGGTGCCGGTCGCCGGTGGCGTTCAACGCGGTCACCAGGGCGTGCAGGACCTCGCGCTGGCGTTCGTAGATCGGCTGCCGGTGTTCGGTGGTCATCACGAAGGTGGTGGCCAGGCCCTTCATCACCGCGATCTCCATCACGGTCTCGTCCGGGACGATCAGTTCGGCGTTGTAGCGGGTGAGGTTCTCCGGCCCGTACACGGCGCGGGTGGTCTCCAGGGCGCTCTGGCAGAACCTGCCGATTAGCTGGCTGGTCATGTCCTTTAGGGCCGCCATGGACTTGCGGCTGCCGTCGGCCTCGCGGACCCAGACGCTGGTGGCCTCGAGGCGGGCCAGGGCGGCGTCGATCGCGGCGGGGTCGTTGTGCGGCAGGTACCACTGCTTGGCGTAGCCGACGACGCGGGCGCGGTGGTCCGGATTGTCCATCCAGCGCAGCTGGAAGTGCCCCGCGACGATCGCGTCCTCGACGTCGTGCACCGAGTACGAGATGTCGTCGGCCAGGTCCATGACCTGGGCCTCGAGGCAGGAGCGCCGCTCCGGGGCCCCCTCCCGGATCCAGTCGAAAATGGGCAGGTCGTCCTCGTAGGCGCCGAACTTGCTGGTGCGCTGGCCGTGGATGACGGGCGCGTTTTCCGCCGACCAGGGGTACTTCGCGGCGGCGTCGAGGCTGGCCCGGGTCAGGTTCAGCCCGGCCGGGCGGCCGTCCGCGGCGAGGACCTTCGGTTCCAGCCGGGTCAGCAGGCGCAGGGTCTGGGCATTGCCCTCGAAGCCGCCGATGGCGTGCGCCACCTCGTTCAGGGCGGACTCGCCGTTGTGCCCGAAGGGCGGGTGGCCCAGGTCGTGGCTGAGGCAGGCGGTGTCCACGACGTCGGGATCGCAGCCCAGGGCGCGGCCCAGTTCGCGGCCCACCTGGGCGACCTCGAGGCTGTGCGTGAGCCGGGTGCGGACGAAGTCGTCGGTATCCGGGGCGACCACCTGGGTCTTGGCGCCGAGCCGGCGCAGCGCCGAGGAGTGCAGCACCCGGGCACGGTCCCGTTCGAAGTCGGACCGGTAGGTGCTCTTGGGCGGCTCCTCGACCCAGCGGGCGGTGTCGCTCTCCACGTAGCCGTCCAGCACGGGGGCGGCGGTCCGGGTCTCAGCCACCGGAGACGTCCAGTTCGGCGGCGGCGATCTCCTGGGACTGCTCCGCGTTCAGGCGGCGGTCCAGTAGCCAGTCCTTGGGCAGGGCGGGTTTCTTCGGCGAGCCAGCACGGCCGCGGGGCCCCTCGGCGTCGACGCCCGGGTAGGGCGAGTCGAGGTCCAGCTCGTCCAGGGTGCCGCGGAGCACCTCCAGGCTGGTGACGAGGGCCAGCCGGTGGCGCAGGTCGCTGCCCACCACGTAGCCCTTGAGGTACCAGGCCATGTGCTTGCGGATCTCGCGCAGGGCCTTCCCCTCGTCACCGAAGGTCTCGACCATCAGTTCGGCGTGCCGGTAGATACCCTCGGCGACCTGCCGCAGTCCCGGCTTGTGCCGGACGTCGCTGCCCTCGAAGGCGGCCATCAGGTCGCCGAAGAGCCAGGGCCGGCCCTGGCACCCGCGGCCGACGACGACGCCGTCGACGCCGGTTTCCCGGACCATGCGGACGGCGTCCTCCGCGGACCAGATGTCGCCGTTGCCCAGGACGGGGATGTCCGGGAGGGCCTCGCGCAGCCGGGCGATGGCGGACCAGTCGGCCTGGCCGGAGTAGAACTGGGCGGCGGTGCGCCCGTGCAGGGCGACGGCGGCGACGCCCGAATCGCGGGCGATCCGGCCGGCGTCGAGGTAGGTCAGGTGGTCATCGTCGATGCCCTTGCGCATCTTGATGGTCAGCGGGATGTTGCCCTTGGAGGCTTCCTTGACGGCGGTCTGGACGATCGAGGTGAACAGGTCGATCTTCCAGGGCAGGGCGGAGCCGCCGCCGCGCCGGGTCACCTTGGGCACCGGGCAGCCGAAGTTGAGGTCGATGTGGTCCGCGCGGTCCTCCTCGACGAGCATCCGCACGGCCGCGCCGACGGTGACCGGGTCCACGCCGTAGAGCTGGACGGAGCGGACCTTTTCGTCGTCGTCGTGGGAGATGATGCGCAGCGATTCGGGGGTGCGCTCGACGAGGGCACGGGAGGTGACCATCTCCGCGACGTAGAGGCCGCCGCCGTATTCACGGCAGAGCCTGCGGAAGGCGGAGTTGGTGATGCCTGCCATCGGGGCGAGGATCACGGGCGTGTCCACCGTGATCGGGCCCAGCTTCAGGGGCGGCAGTTCCAGCTTGGGGGCGGGAGGGGTTGCTACAACAGTCACCCCTCCATTGTCTCAAAGCCGGACAAATCGAGGCCGCGCCGTGCCCGCTATGTGGAAACCGGGGCCGCGCGCCGGCCCCGGCGCTTCTCCGGCGGGGCATCCGGACCGGCGTCGACGGCCGGGGCCGGTTCCCGGCCGGCGGCGGGGCGCGGGTCCCGGTTGTCGGCGGGTCCCGGACTGCCGGCAAGGGGCGCCGCGGGCCCGCCCGAACGGAGCCCGGTGGCCTTGACCACCAGCACGGCGATCAGGGTGGTCACGGGGATCGCCAGGACGAGCCCGATCGACCCGACCAGGGTGCGGACCACCTCTTCGGAGAGTTCGGCGCTGGTCAGTGCGTCCCCCAGCGGGCGCTCGTAGAGCATCACGATGATCAGGATGGGCAGCGCCGCGCCCGCATAGGCGAACGCGATGGTGTAGACGGTGGAGGCGATGTGGTCGCGGCCGATCCGCATGGCCGAGGCGAAGAGCTTCCGTGCCGAGGTCTCCGGTGCCAGTTCCCAGAGCTCCCAGACGGCGGAGGACTGGGTGATGGTGACGTCGTTGAGGACGCCGAGGCCGGAGATGATCAGCCCGCAGAGGATGATTCCGGAGATCGAGATGTGGTCCGAGACGTTGGCGAGCGTGGCGGCGTCGTGGTTCCCGACGCCGGCCAGGTTCGCCGCGTCCGTGGCCCAGGCTGCGAGCGCGGCGGTGATCGCCAGGCCGAACATGGTGCCCAGCAGCGCCGTCGAGGTCCGGGCGGTGAACCCGTGCGCGAAGTAGAGCACCCCGATCATGATCACGGTGGATCCGACCAGGGCCAGCAGCAGCGGCGGTTTGCCCTCCACGAGGCCGGGCAGCATGAAGGAGACCAGCACCGCATAGGCACCCACGAGGCCGATGAGCGCCCGCAGTCCGCGCCAGCGGGCGACGGCGATCACGACGACGGCGTAGAGCACCGCGAGCAGGATGATCGGCAGGGTCCGGACGAAGTCGACGAAGACGAACGCCGGGGAGCCGCCGGCGTCGGCGCCCTGGACCCGGGAGAGGTTGAGGTAGCGAATGTTGTCGCCGACCTTGACGCCGTGGGACTTGGCGACGTCGGGGTTGATCACCACCTTGACCGGGTTGCCGCCCTGGTCCGGATCCGTCCAGGCGAAGGTGCACTGCGAGCCCGTTCCCGGAGCTTGGGGCTGGGCGGACTGCCCGTCGGCGGGCTGGCCCTGCTGGGCCGGCTGCTGCCCCTGCGCTGGCGTTTGACCCTGTGTGGTGTCCATGCAGCTGCCGGTCACGACGCGCTGGATCTTGCCGGTGTCGAAGGTGACGCCCGGGGCGGCGGCGTAGGGGCTGGCGAGGGTGAGGCCTTCCTTGCTGCCCGAGGGCCAGAGGAGGATCATCGCCACAATGGTCAGGACGGTCAAAGGCGCCAGGACCGCCGCCAGGATCCAGTTGGCTTTGCGGCGGGCCGCGAGGGCACGGGGCGACGGCGGTTCGGCCGGGTGCGGGGCGTGCGAGTGTCCGGCGCCCATCAGCAGGTGATCTCCATGCCGAAAATCCTACGGGGAGAACGTTGCCGCCCGGGCACGGTGGCACGGCGCACCCATCCCCGCCGTGGCGGGTTCCGAATCACCGCGGGACATAAACTCGGCGTGCGGGAACTTCGCCCGCGGGCCCGGTGTTGGTATGGGCAGGACAAGCAGGGTGGAGGACACTATCGTGGCCAGGCGAATTGCAGACGAGCGCGAACACACGGGCCCGGGCCCGGAGGCCCGGGCGGAGCTGAGCGTCGCCGACGCCGAGGGGCAGACCCGCGGCGTCGCACTGGTGCTGCACGGTGGACGGGCGGACAGCTTCGACCAGGTCCGTGCCCGGCACCTCAGCCCGGCCCGGATGCTGCCCTTCGCCCAGGCCCTGCGCAGCCAGGGCGGACCGCATGGCCTGGCGGTCTGGACCATGCGGAACCGGTACCGCGGCTGGAACGGCCCGGACATGTCCCCCGTGCAGGACGCCCGCTGGGCCCTGTCGCAGATCGCGCGCGAACACCCGGGCGTCCCGGTGTTCCTGCTGGGCCACTCCATGGGCGGCCTCACGGCCCTCTGCGTCGCCGACGATCCGCAGGTTGCCGCCGTCGTCGCCCTCGCCCCCTGGCTGACCGCCGCGACGCCGGTGGAGCGCGTGGCGGGCCGCCGCGTCCTGATCGTCCACGGGGACGAGGACCGCTGGACCAGCCCGGTGAACTCCCTGGCCTACGCCCGCCGTGCGGAGGGGATCGCCGCCTCGATTGACTACGTCTCGCTCACCGGCGCCGGGCACTTTATGTTCCGCCGGGTGGGGCTCTGGAACTCCCTGGCCAATGGCTTCATCCTGGACTCGTTTGCCGCCAGCACCGGCGCCAGGCCTGCCGGAACCGATGCTCTCCGCCAGGTGCTGCCGGCCGCGGCTGCGCTGCCGGTGGTTCTCTAATGCAGGCTTTCCCGCCGCTGGACTTCCCGCTGGAGGCCTTCCTGGCCAGCCTTCCCTGGGCCGCACTGGCCGTGGCGGCACTGCTGGCCGTGACCTTCGCAGTCGCCGTCCGGCAGCGCCGGCACTCGGTGATGGACGTCGTGTGGGGGCCCGGCTTCGTGGTCGTGGCGGCGGTGTCCTGGCTGCTCTCAGCCGGGCACGGCGACGGCGGCCGGCGCCTCCTGCTGCTGGTGCTCGTGGCAGTCTGGGGCCTGCGGCTGGGAGCGCACATCGGCGTCCGGGCGCGCGGCGGGCACGAGGACCCGCGCTACACCGCCATGCTCGACGGCGCGCCCGGCTCCCGGGATGTCTACGCCCTGCGCCGCGTCTACCTGCCCCAAGGCATCGTGCTCTTTTTCGTCTCCCTAACGCTGCAGGTGGGGATGTTCGCCACCGCTCCGCTGGGCTGGCTGGCGCTGGCCGGGGCTCTGCTGTGGGCCGTCGGCTTTGTCTTCGAAACCGTCGGCGACCGGCAGCTGGCGCAGTTCAAGGCCGATCCCGCCCGGCGCGGGACCGTTTTGGACACCGGCCTCTGGCGCTACACCCGGCACCCGAACTACTTCGGTGACGCGGCCGTCTGGGCCGGCCTGTTCCTGGTGGCGGCGGACTCCTGGCCGGGCATCCTCACCGTCCTCTCCCCCGCCCTGATGATCTGGACCCTGTCCGGCAAGACCGGCAAACCGCTGACCGAGAAGGCCATGGCCGGCCGGCCGGGCTACCGGGAATACGTTGAGGCGACCTCGGGCTTCCTGCCGTGGCCGCCGCGGACCCGCCGCGCCGCAACGGGCACGGGCACGGGTAGGGGGCAATAATGGGACGGTTCCCGCACTGGCGTCCGGCGCCTAACGACCGCTTCTACCGCTCGATCGTGCGCACCGGGCAGGCCCTCCGCTGGTTGTTCCAGATCCGGATCATCGTCACGGGCCAGGAGCACCTGCCGGCCCCGGACCACCGCGGCACCGCCTCCCGCACCCCGGTTCCCGGCTCCGGGGCCGTCGTCGCGATCACCCACTTCGGGTACCTCGACTTCGCCGCCGCCGAACTGCTGCTCTGGGCCCGCAACAGGGCGCAGATGCGCTTCCTCATCACCCAGGGCGCGGCTGACCACTGGTTCGCCGGCCCCGCCGTGAGCGCCGCCGGGCACGTCGTCGTCGGCTACGAGACCGGCTCCCACGCCTACGACGCCGCCGTGCAGAAACTCCGCGCCGGCGAGTACGTGGCGATCCTGCCCGAGGCCGGCGTCAGCCGCAGCTTCAAGGTCCGCGAGTGCAAGACCGGCGCGGTGCGGATGGCCGCCGAGGCGGGTGTCCCGGTCATCCCGGTCTCGGTCTGGGGCGCGCACCGGATCATGACCCGGCACCACGGCTTCTCGCCGCTGCGGGCCTGGCGCGCCCCCGTTCGGGTCCATGTGGGCGAACCCCTCGCTCCCGGGCCGGGGGTGGACGTCGCCGCCGCCACCGAGGCGCTGCGGACGGCACTCCAGGACGGGATCGACGTCGCCATGGCCGATTTCCCCCTGCGCCCCGCGCCCGGGGCCTGGTGGATGCCCGCTGACCACGGCGGCGGCGCTCCCACGGAGGAACAGCGGCGCCGGCTGGACGAGGCCGAGGGCCCCCGCCGCGCCCGCGCCCGCCGCCGCTGAGCTCCAACGCTGTGCTTCGCCGCCGCTGACCGCGGCAGATCGACCGCTCGGCGCTCCGCCGCCCGCCTGAGAGCCTAGGCCGGGGCCAACACGCGCCGATGAACCCGGGCCGGGGCGGGGCGCTGGCTAAACTCCATCGGGTAGAAAAACGCACTCAATGGAGAGGTACACCCCCGGTGGCAAACACAGCCCTGACCACAAGCACGATCGGCGAGGAACGCGGTCTCGCCCGGATCGCCCAACGGATGGCCGCCTGGACGGAGAAGTGGTTCCCGGACGCCTACATCTTCGCCCTCGCCGGGGTCATCATCATCGCCCTCGCCGCACTGGCCATCGGCGCCTCCCCGCAGTCGATCGCCGACTCGTTCGGCAACGGCTTCTGGGACCTGACCGCCTTCACCCTGCAGATGGCCATGGTGGTCCTCACCGGCTACGTCGTGGCAACGTCCCCGCCGGTGGCGCGCCTGATCAGCCGCCTGGCCATGGTCCCGGCCACCGCGCGCACCGCCGTCAGCTTCGTGGCCCTGATGTCCATGTCCGTGTCCTTCCTCAACTGGGGCCTGAGCCTGATCTTCGGCGGCCTGCTGGCCCGCGCCATCGCCCGCCGCAAGGACCTCACCGTCGACTACCGGGCCCTCGGCGCGGCAGCGTTCATGGGCCTCGGCGCCGTCTGGGCCCTCGGCTTGTCCTCCTCCGCCGCCCAGCTGCAGGCCACCCCGGCCTCGCTGCCGCCGGCGCTGCTGAAGATCACCGGCGTCCTGGACTTCGGCACCACCATCTTCACCTGGCAGTCGCTGCTGACCCTGGCCATCCTGATGCTGCTGACCACCGTGATCGCGCACTTCTCCGCCCCGCAGGGCGGCTCGATCCGCACCGCGCAGGACCTGGGCGTGGACCTCGACGACGCCCCGACCGAGCCGGCGCCCCGGTCCCGTCCGGGTGAATGGCTCGAATACAGCCGGATCCTGCCGATCCTGGCCGGGCTCCTGACCCTGGGTTGGCTGGTCTCCCAGTTCCTGACCAAGCCGTTCCTGTCCGTGGTCAGCAGCCTCAACGGCTACCTGCTGGTCTTCCTCATCCTGGGCCTGGTGCTGCACGGCACGCCGCGGAACTTCCTGCAGGCAGTCACCAAGGCTGTCCCGGCCACCGCCGGCATCCTGGTCCAGTTCCCGCTCTACGCCGCGATGGCCGCGATCCTGACCAAGGCCACCGGCGCCGGCGGCATGTCCATCTCCGGGCACCTGGCCGAATTCTTCGCCCAGATCGGCAGCGGCGGCGGCTTCGCCGTCGTTATTGCCCTCTACACCGCGGTGCTGGGCCTGCTGGTCCCCTCCGGCGGCGGCAAGTGGCTGGTGGAGGCCCCGTACGTGATGCAGTCCGCCACGGACGTGCAGATGAACCTGGGCTGGACGGTGCAGATCTACAACATCGCCGAGGCGCTGCCGAACCTGGTCAACCCGTTCTTCATGCTGCCGTTGCTCGCGGTGCTGAAGCTGCGGGCCCGCGACCTGGTGGGCTTCACCTTCCTGCAGTTCCTCTTCCACCTCCCGGTGGTGCTCCTGCTGGTCTGGCTGCTGGGCATGACCTTCGACTTCGTCCCGCCGGTAATTCCTTCGGGAAAGTAGCGGGTAAGTAGCCCTTAACCCTACTGACCCGCAGCCGTTGTCATCATGACAACAGCTGCGGGTCAGTGTATTTTAAGGCGGCTTAGGCGGGGTCCGAGAGGATCAGCGTATCCGCCTCGGCCAGCCGGGCGGTGCCTGCCGCCAGCAGGGGTTCGACGACGGCGGTCAGCGCCTCCATCGAGTCGTCAAGTTCCAGCAGCACGGGGTACTGGTAGGCGATCAGAGCCAGCAGGTCCCGGACGGCGGCCCGCGCGTCCTCCGCGGACAGCTCCGGGTCGTGGCCCAGGAACACGTCCGAGGGCTCGGCCCCGCCCGCACCGGCCGCGCCGGCATCGGGGGTGCCCGTCTCCAGTGCACCCGTCTCCAGAGCGCCCTGCGCGTAGCTGACGGCGAAGGCCTGCAGCTTTCCCTTCCTGCTGGCCGGAACGCCTGCGCCGAAGGCACTGGCCTTCGGTGCGCGCAGCACGATCGCCCCGCGGGCCCCCGTCAGGTCATCGAGGAACAGCCGCTGAACCGTGGCGACGCTGAGCTCCCCCGGGCTGTCCCAGTGGTGCACGGCAGTGTAGTACCGGCCCACGACGTCGCTCAGTTCCACCGAACCGGTGGCCAGGTCCTCAACCCGCTCGGAAGCCGCGGCCTCTGAGCCGTCGCCGAAGACGGGCAGCTTCAGGGCGCCGGGTTCGACCACCACCAGGCGGGACCGCTGGATGGGTGTCAGGCCGGCGGCCTCGGCGAAGCCGGCGCCGGGGGTGCCGGGTTCAACCTTGGTCCGCAGCCGGGTCACGCCGGAGGGCGACTGCTGGGCCTCGTGCCGGAGCATGGCCAGCAACGTCGAGCCGATGCCGGCCCGGCGGTGGTCCCGCGCCACCTCGACGTACACCCAGAGGCGTTCCGGGTGCAGCGTGGCCTCGTGCACGACGCCGGCCGCGACCGGGATGGCCACGCCGTCGACGACGTCCTCGGCCACGATGCAGCGGCGCCACGGGGTGTTGCTGGAGGGCGCCAGGGCGGCGCGGAACTGCCGGGCCTGGTCCGTTTCCGGGCCGCCCCAGATTTCCAGCAGCGCCAGGTCGTCGCCGTCGCGCCAGGGGCGGTACTCGATCGCCATGCTCAGGCGCCGATCAGCCGCGCGGCGAGGTAGCCCTCCACCTTGTCCAGGGCGACGCGCTCCTGGCTCATGGTGTCGCGCTCACGGATGGTGACGGCCTGGTCCTCGAGGGTGTCGAAGTCCACGGTGATGCAGAACGGGGTGCCGATTTCGTCCTGGCGGCGGTAGCGGCGGCCGATCGCGCCGGCGTCGTCGAAGTCGATGTTCCAGTTCTTGCGCAGCTGCGCGGCGAGGTCCTTGGCCTTGGGCGAGAGGTCCTCGTTCCGGCTCAGCGGCAGGACGGCGGCCTTGACCGGGGCCAGGCGCGGGTCCAGCTTGAGCACGGTGCGGATGTCGACGCCGCCCTTGGCGTTGGGGGCCTCGTCCTCGACGTACGCGTCGATCATGAACGCCATGAAGGACCGGGTCAGGCCGGCGGCGGGCTCGATCACGTACGGGGTGTAGCGCTCGTTGGTCGCCTGGTTGAAGTAGCTCAGGTCCTGGCCGGAGGCCTTCGAGTGGGTGGAGAGGTCGAAGTCGGTGCGGTTGGCGATGCCCTCGAGCTCGCCCCACTCGGAGCCGGAGAAGCCGAAGCGGTACTCGATGTCCGTGGTGCCCTTGGAGTAGTGGCTGAGCTTTTCCTTGGGGTGTTCGAAGAAGCGCAGGTTTTCCTCGCGGATGCCCAGGCCGGTGTACCAGGCCATGCGCTCCTTCATCCAGTACTCGTGCCACTGCTCGTCGGTGCCCGGCTCGACGAAGAATTCCATTTCCATCTGCTCAAACTCGCGGGTGCGGAAGATGAAGTTGCCCGGCGTGATCTCGTTGCGGAAGGACTTGCCGATCTGGCCGATGCCGAACGGCGGCTTCTTCCGGGAGGTGGTGAGCACGTTGTTGAAGTTCACGAAGATGCCCTGGGCGGTTTCGGGGCGCAGGTAGTGCAGCCCCTCTTCGCTGGCCACCGGGCCAAGGTAGGTCTTGAGCAGGCCGGAGAATTCCTGCGGCTCGGTCCACTGGCCGCGGGTGCCGCAGTTGGCGCAGACGATGTCCTTGAGGCCGTTCTCGGCCGGGCGGCCCTTCTTCTCCTCGTACTCTTCCTCGAGGTGGTCGGCGCGGTAGCGCTTGTGGCAGGAGAGGCATTCGACCAGCGGGTCGGAGAAGACCTCGACGTGGCCGGAGGCTTCCCAGACCTGGCGGGGCAGGATGACCGAGGAGTCCAGGCCGACGACGTCCTCGCGGCCGCGGACGACCGACTGCCACCACTGCCGCTTGATGTTTTCCTTCAGCTCGGCACCGAGGGGACCGTAGTCCCAGGCAGAGCGTGAGCCTCCGTAGATTTCGCCGGCCTGGAAGACGAATCCCCGTCGCTTGGCGAGGGAGATGATCTGGTCGAGTACGGATTTTGCTGCCATGGGAACTCCATTTTCTACAGGGCCGCTGGGTGCGGTCCGCGCTGTTGGCCCCGGGTCACCGGCTGGTTGCCGGGCGGGGTGGTACGAACGGGGTGATTCAAGGTCCTAGCCTACCCGTGTGGCCCCTACCGTTTCAGCGCGTTCCGGGACCAGGGCAGGCTGGCCAGGACGATCGCGGCGAGGGTGAGCAGGGTGCCCAGCACGGTGGGGAGGGCGACGACGGTGCCGGGGGCCGGCAGCGCGAGGTCCAGGCCGAGCGAGCCGAGGAGCTGCCCGGCGATCATGCCGAGGCCGGTGACCAGCACGCCCAGGCTGCGGACCAGGAACGCGGCGACGGCGATGAAGATGCAGCCCATCGGGCCGCCGAGGTAGTACCACCACTGTCCGGGCAGGCCGTTGCCAGCCCCGGCGATGGCCAATTTGATAGCCCAGGCCAGCCACAGCAGCACGCTGCCGGCGATGAAGTTCACCAGGGTGGCGGTGATGGGGGTGCCGTAGTGGACGGTGGCGGTGCCGTTCATCGCCTGCTGGAAACTCATCAGGAAACCGGCCAGCACGGGCAGCAGCACCGGGAGGATGAGCTGCAGCGGGTCGAGGGCGCCGTCGCCCCCGGAGAACCGGGGTGAGACGGCCCAGGCGACGGCGGCGACGGTGAGGACGCTGCCGAGGACTCGGATGCCGGTGATGGGCCGCTTGCCCGCCGGGCCGATGCCCATCCGGTCCACCAGCAGGCCGCTGAGGGTCTGGCCGGTGACGGCGGCGACGGTGAACAGCGCCACGCCGAGCAGGCCCACGGTGAAGGACTGGGCGAAGACGAAGAGTCCGCCGATGGCACCAGCCAGCACGTAGTAGCGGGGGAAGCGGCGTTCCCGCAGGGCCGGCAGCACCTCCGCCAGCCCTGCCCTGCCCCTGGGCAGCGCCAGGGAGATGGCGATCATCAGGATCAGGCCGGTGGTGAAGCTCACCACAGCGGCGGCGAGGCCGTCGGCGAGCGCCGTGCCGAGGGCGCCGTTGACGCGGGCCTGGACGGGGACCAGGAGGCCGGCGGTGACGGCGGCGAGGAGTCCGAGCGGCAGCGGCAGCCGGGGCGTGTGGGTCATTGGTGGCACCTTTGGTCAGGCATTATTGCTTGTATGAGCAACCCGGAAATTGATGAGGTCCCGATCCGCGACGAGATGATCCGGCTGGGGCAGCTGTTGAAGCTGGCCAGCCTGGTCGAGGACGGGGTGGAAGCGGCGGAGCTGATCAAGAACGGGCTTGTGAAGGTCAACGGGGAGATCGAGGAGCGCCGCGGCCGGCAGTTGCACCACGGCGACGTGGTCACGGTCAACGGCGAGTCGGTCCGGATCAGCACCCCCGCGGGAGCCTAGCGCGGCGTCACGGCAGTCCCCTAGGCGGTGAGCACCTCGTGGGTGAGGAACTCCCCCACATGGCCCACCTCCTGCTGGTTGATGCCGTGCCACATGCCCGTATAGAGCACCTTGGTGAGCTTGACGTGCCTGCGCACCCAGCCCATGGTGAATTCGATCTTGTCCGGGGTGATCACCGGGTCCTGCTGGTCCCGCCCCCAGAACATCGGAACGGTGCCATCCAGATCGGCGTCGTGGAAGGTGGGGTCACCGGCGGCGTCCACGGCGAAGCCGGAGAGGCCGACGACGGCGGCGTAGGCCCCGGGGCGGCGGCGCAGCAGCGTGGTGGCCAGGGCCATCCCCATCGAGAAGCCCAGCAGCGTCACCGACGGGTGTTCCCCGCTGACCGAGTCGATCCAGTGCTCGGCGTAGGCGGCGGCTTCCTTGACCGCGTCGAGGGAGTACTCGATGGACGCCGTCAGCGGGAACCACGTGAAGCCGGGGCCGGTGGGCAGCGGTGCCCGCAGCGCGGCCACGACGAACTCCTGCGGCAGCATGTCCGCGAGGCTCATCAGGTCCTGTTCGTTGGCGCCGTAGCCGTGCAGCAGCACCAGCAGGGGCCGCCCGGCCCGCTCGGATTCGGGCCGGGACCAGAGGACGACGGGTTCGGGAAAGGTTGCCGGGTAGCCGGCGGCGTCAGTCATGGCTCCATTCTTGCAGTTACCAATCAGTAACATGCGACGGTGGCGCGATTTGCGGGGCAGGGGGCAGGATGGAACGGTGAGCGAAACAAAAGCAACGGAGAACGATCCGGACCGCACGGTCAACCACCCCTGGACCCGCTACGTGGCGATGGGCGATTCCTTCACCGAGGGGATCGGCGATCCGGAACCCGCAAGCCCCGGCGGCCACCGCGGCTGGGCGGACCGAGTGGCCGAGGAACTCAGCCGGGGGCACGACGACTTCGCCTACGCCAACCTGGCGGTGCGCGGCCGGTTGCTGCAGCAGATCGTGGACCAGCAGCTCGCCAACTGCCTCTCGCTGAAGCCGGACCTGGTCACCCTCTCCGCCGGCGGCAACGACCTGATCCGCCCCGGCGGCGACCCCGACGTGCTGGCCGAGCGGCTGGACTCGGTGGTGCAGATCCTGAGCCTGAACGGCGCCACGGTGGTGCTGTTCAACGGCCCCGACACGGGGTCCTCGGTGCTGGGCCGGATCCGGAGCAAGGTGGCGATCTACAACGAGAACCTCCGGACGGTGGCGGCCCGGCACGACGCGGTCATCGCGGACATGTGGTCCCTCCGGCAGCTGAGCGACCCTCAGATGTGGGATGCGGACCGGCTGCACTTCTCCCCGCTGGGCCACCACACGATCGCCGCGATGGTGCTCGATTCCCTGAACGTCCGGCACACCCTGGAACCTCTCTCCCCCAAGCCGCTGCCGCCGCAGACGTGGCGCGAGGCGCGCACCGGGGACCTGATCTGGGCCCGGGAGCACTTCGTGCCGTGGGTGGTGCGCCGGCTGCGGCACCGCTCCTCCGGCGACGGCATCACCGCCAAGCGTCCGCTGGCGGGGCCGGTGTTCGGTCCCGGCGTGCCGCTGGGCTCCGGTGAGGGCCCCAAGGGCACCGGGACCGGTGCCGCCGGGGGTTCGGTCGGCAGCGCGGACGCCGCCGACGCCCTGCGGTCCTGAGTCCGGCACCGGCCGCGGGTGCCGGGCGTTAAGCTGGGAGATCATCTTCTGAGAGGCCCGGTACCGTGAGTATTTTCTTCTGGATCATCATCCTGTCCCTCGTGATTCCTGCCGCCATGCGCTACTACCGGCGCTCGGTGCAGAACAAGAACCGGGACCAGGGCCCGTACCAGGGCATGCCGGGCGGCTTCGGAGGTTTCCCCGGCACCGGCCCGGGGCCCGGCGAGAGCAACCAGCCGCGGGACGGCTTCACCCAGCGGGACTACTACGGCGGCTTCGGCCAGCTCAATCCCCCGCAGCCGCCCGCCGGCCAGCCCTACCCTGAGCAGTACCCGGGAAACCAGTACCCCGCCGGCCAGCAGTACCCCGGAAATCCTGCCCAGGGTAGCCAGTACCCGGGCAGCCCGTACCCCGCCAACCAGTCCCCCGCGCCGCAGCCGCCGGTCCCCTACGAGGACAGCGAACAGTACCGGAACAACCCGCCCCGGCCCGCCCCGCAGCCGCAGGACGTGCCCCCGGTCCTGCCGCCGTCGTCGAACGCGCAGGGCTACCGCGCCCGCAAGCTCGCCGAGCTGGACCAGATGTACAGCAACGGCGAGCTTGCCATGGAGGATTACATGGCCCGGCGCGCGGAGATCATGAAGGGCTGATCGCGACGGGTCCGCTGCCCTAGTCGACCTGAGGGAAGCCCAGGTCGATCACCGAGGTGGAGGGGTCGGGCCAGCGGGTGGTGACCACCTTGCCGCGGGTGTAGAAGCGGATGCTTTCGGGCCCGTACATGTGGGTGTCGCCGAAGAGCGAGTTCTTCCAGCCGCCGAAGGAGAAGGTCCCTACCGGCACCGGGATCGGGACGTTGACGCCCACCATGCCGGCCTCGACGTCGAACTCGAACTGGCGCGCCGCTCCGCCGTCGCGGGTGAAGATCGCCACACCGTTGCCGAACTCGTTGTCGTTGACCAACTGCACCGCGTCGGCGTAGGTCTCGACCCGGACGACGGAGAGCACGGGGCCAAAGATCTCGTCGTCGTAGACCTTCATGCCGGGCTTGACGTGGTCGATCAGGCTGACGCCGATGAAGAAGCCGTTGGAGTCGAACTCCTGCTCGCGGCCGTCCACCACCACGGAGGCGCCCTCGTCCGCGGCGCCCGCCACGTACGATGCGACCTTGTCGCGGTGCTCGGCGGTGATCAGCGGCCCCATCTGCGAGGCCGGGTCGGTGCCGGGACCGATCTTCAGGGTGGCCATCCGGGTCTTGATCGCGCCGACCAGGTCGTCGGCAATGTTGCCGACGGCCACCAGCACGCTGACGGCCATGCAGCGCTCACCGGCCGAGCCGTAGGCGGCGGAAACCGCGGCGTCGGCGGCCATGTCCAGGTCTGCGTCCGGGAGGACCACCATGTGGTTCTTGGCGCCGCCGAGGGCCTGGACGCGCTTGCCGTGGTCGGCGGCGCGCTTGTAGATGGACTGGGCGATCGGCGTCGACCCGACGAAGCTGACGGCCTTCACGTGCGGGTGTTCCAGCAGCACGTCCACGGCCTCCTTATCGCCGTGCACCACATTCAGGACGCCGGCGGGCAGCCCCGCCTCGGCGAAGACCTGCGCGATGAAGACGGCGGAGGACGGGTCCTTCTCGCTGGGCTTGAGCAGCACGGTGTTGCCGCAGGCCAGGGCGCTGCCAATCATCCACAGCGGCACCATGGCGGGGAAGTTGAACGGGGTGATGCAGGCGACGACGCCGACGGGTTGGCGGACGGAATGGACGTCGACGCCGCCGGAAACCTGCTCGGAGCGTTCGCC
>NZ_JBFBKP010000081.1:0-18151 GCF_040702285.1 Arthrobacter sp. NPDC080086 | reverse complement strand
CGTTAAGCCTTAAAGCGTCGAGGCCCGCGCCCAGGGCCGCGACGGGTCATCAGGCGGTGACGGTGATCCACTCGCCGTCGATCGCGGCCTTCAGCTTGGCCAGCGGCGCGCGGGCCGGGCCCTGGATGACGCTGCCGTCGCTGCCCTTGAAGGAGGAGCCGTGGCAGGGGCATTCGAAGTCGCCGCCGGCCGGGGCCACCGGGCAGCCCGCGTGGGTGCAGGCCGCGTCGTAGGCCAGGACGGTCTTCTCGTCCGGGCGGAAGATCACCACGGCCTTGCCGTTGACCTTGCCGGTGGCGGTCCCGCCCACCTTGACCTCGCTGACCTTCCCCACCTGCACGGGGGTGCCCGCGGGGACGGAAGACGCCGCGGCGTCGCTGGTGGCGGCCGCGTCGGACTCCGGCCCGGAGCAGGCGGAGAGCGTCAGGGCAGTGCCGCCGGCTGCTCCGGCGCCAAGCAGCAGGGAACGTCGGGGGAGCATCTGTTCAGCATTCATGGCCCCATTCTGCCAACCGGCGCTGGGAATTGGCTGCGGGCCTACACACCGGAAACTTGAAAGTATTGTTTCACTCTTAGTGAACCCGGTGTGATCGGGGGCACATCGGGTGTTGAATCGGACCATGCCTTCAACCGAAACGCCTTCGACCGGCGGGCTCCCGCAGACACCCTTCCACGACCTGGACCACTACCTGGCTATCCCGCGCCTCAGCGGCCTCGCGATGAGCCCGGACGGCCGGCGCCTGGTCACCTCCGTCGCCACCCTGAACGATAAGGGCACCGACTACCGCACCGCGCTCTGGGAGATCGACCCGGCCGGGACGCGCCCGGCCCGTCGGCTGACCCGCAGCGCCAAGGGCGAGGCCGGAGCCGCGTTCGCCGCCGACGGCACCCTCTACTTCACCTCCGAGCGACCCGACCCGGAGAACCCCGACGCCGACGCCGTTAAGGCCCTCTGGGCGCTGCCGGCCGACGGCGGAGAAGCGCGCCTGGCTCTCTCCCGCGCCGGCGGGGTCAGCGGCGTGCTGGCCGCCCGGGACGCCGACGCCGTGTTCGTCACCGCCCCGGTGCTGGCCGGTTCCATGGACGAAACCGATGACGAGGAGCGCCGGAAGGCCCGCAAGGACAAGAAGGTAGCCGCCATCCTGCACACCGGCTATCCGGTGCGGTACTGGGATGCCGACCTCGGTCCCGGCCAGCCGCGGATCTTCGCCGTCGAACCCGGCACGGAACCGGAGAACGGCACCCCGGGAACGGTCGACGCCGCCACCCCCGCCACCCTGCGCAACCTCACCCCGGAGGCGGGCAGCGGGCTCCGGGAGGCCGATATGTCGGTCAGCCCGGACGGGAAGACCATCTACAGCAGCTTCACCCGGCCGCTGGCCAACGCCGACTCCCGGATCGTCCTGGTGGCCGTGGACGTCGCCACCGGCACCACCCGCGTCCTGCTGGATGAGCCGGGCATGAGCTACTTCCCCGGCCCCGTCAGCCCGGACGGGAGCACCCTGGCCGTGCTCAGCGAAACCGACACCACCCCGGAACAAGCGCCGCAGGTCCGGCTGCACCTGCTGGACCTCACCGGACCCGACGCGAGGCTCAGCCCGCTGGCGGAAGGCTGGGACCGTTGGCCGCGCCCGGCCGCCTGGTTGCCGGACGGATCGGCCCTGCTGGTCACCGCGGACGAGGACGGGGCCACCCCGGTGTTCCGGGTGGACGTGGCGGACTCCGGCACCGGCGCCCCGTCCGCTTCACCGCGCCGGCTGACCGACGACGCCGCGGCCTACACCGACGTCGTCGTCTCACCGGACGGGCAGCATGCCTACGCGCTCCGCAGCTCCTACGAATTCCCCGCCGAGGCGGTCCGGATCGACCTCGCCTCAGGCGACGTCACCCGGCTGCCCGCCCCCGCCGGGCGCCCTGCGCACCCGGGCCGGCTGGAGCGGGTGGAAACCACCGCCGCGGATGGCCGGCGGGTCCCCGCCTACCTGGCCCTGCCCGACGACGCCTCGGCGGAGAGCCCTGCTCCGCTGTTGCTCTGGATCCACGGCGGCCCGCTGGGCTCCTGGAACGCCTGGACCTGGCGCTGGAACCCGTGGCTGCTGGTGGCCCGGGGCTATGCCGTCCTGCTCCCGGACCCGGCCCTGTCCACCGGCTACGGCCAGGACCACATCCAGAGCGGCTGGGGCGAGTGGGGCAAGGCCCCCTTCACGGACCTGATGGCCATCACCGACGCGGTCGTGGACCGGCCGGACATCGACCAGACCCGCACCGCGGCGATGGGCGGCTCCTTTGGCGGCTACATGGCCAACTGGGTGGCGGGCCAGACGGACCGGTTCAAGGCGATCGTCACCCACGCCAGCCTCTGGGCACTGGACCAGTTCGGCCCCACCACCGACGCGGCCCAGTACTGGCTGAAGGAAATGACCGAGGAGATGGCCGCGGCTAACTCCCCGCACCTGTTCGTGGAGAACATCCGCACCCCCATGCTGGTGATCCACGGCGACAAGGACTATCGGGTGCCGATCGGCGAGGGCCTGCGGCTCTGGTACGAGCTGCTCGCCAAGTCCCAGCTCGCCGCGGACGGGGATGGCCGCACCGACCACCGGTTCCTCTACTTCCCGGACGAAAACCACTGGATCCTGCAGCCGCAGCACGCCAAGGTCTGGTACGGCGTCATCGAGCACTTCCTCGCCCGGCACCTGCTGGAGGAGGACATCGCGGTGCCCGCGGAGCTGGGCGTCTAGCCCGGCGGGGAGGCGGGAGAAGCACGGGGGCGGCGGGGCGGAGCCGTAGGATGGGGCTGTGACTGAGCCCATCCGGATCCGCCCTGCCCGCACCCATGACGTCGCCGCGATCAAGACCCTCGTGGCGCCCCTGGCGGACCAGCGGATCCTGATGGCGAAGGAGACGGTCGCCTACTACGAGAGCCTGCAGGAGTTCCGGATCGCCGAATCGCCCGACGGCGAGGTCATCGGCTGCGGCGCGCTGCACGTGATGTGGGAGGATCTGGCCGAGGTGCGCACACTGGCCACCTCCGACGCGTGGCGCGGCAAGGGCGTGGGTCACCAGCTGGTGGAGCACCTGCTGGACGACGCCCGCGCGCTGGGCGTCTCCCGGGTCTTCTGCCTGACCTTCGAGGTGGAGTTCTTCAAGCGCCACGGTTTCGCCGTCATGGCGGACCAGACGGCGGTGGACCCGGTGGTCTACTCCGAGCTGCTGCGCTCCCACGACGAGGGCGTCGCCGAGTTCCTGGACCTGGCCCGGGTCAAGCCCAACACCCTCGGCAACACCCGGATGATCCGCGCCTTGTAAGGGCCACCCGGCCTCTTCCGCCACCTCCACTCGGTGGATAAACTGATGCCGGCCCGGCGGGGAAGGGCCGCCGTCGTCCGGAGGCAGACTGTGCATCACCGTGTCATCTTTCCTGACTTTTCCGCGTTCCAGATGTCCGTGGACGCCCCTCCGCTGCCGCCGTGCGACGCTCCGGCCTACGACGGCGGAGCAACGGACGGCGCCGGCGGTGGCGGTGAAGCCGGCGGCGGCTTGCGCCCCGGCCGGCGGCTGCCCCCGCAGGAGGGACTGGGGCCGGACGCGTGGCCGGAATTCCCCTCCGCAGTCCCGCCCGGCCCCGGAGCCTACCGCGGGCCGGACGCCGGTAGTAGGGTTCAACCAAAGCAGCCAGGACACCATCCAGGAGCGCAGCCATGAAGAAACTCATCAACGATCCCAAGGCCGTGGTCGACGAATCAGTGGAGGGCTTCGGGCTCGCCCACGCGGACCTCGTCACCGTCCACCCCGACCCGAAATACATCGTCCGCAAGGACGCCCCGGTGGCCGGGAAAGTGGGCCTCGTCTCCGGCGGAGGCAGCGGCCACGAACCCCTGCACGGCGGCTACGTCGGGAAGGGCATGCTGGACGCCGCGGTCCCCGGCGCCGTCTTCACCTCGCCGACGCCGGACCAGATCCTGCCCGCCACCCTCGCCTCCAACTCCGGGGCCGGCGTCGTCCACATCGTGAAGAACTACACCGGCGACGTGCTGAACTTCGAGACCGCTGCCGAACTCGCCCAGGCCGAGGGAGTTGAGGTCCGCACCGTGCTGGTCAACGACGACGTCGCCGTGCAGGACTCGCTCTACACCGCCGGGCGGCGGGGCGTGGGCGGCACCGTCCTGGTCGAGAAGATCGCCGGCGCCGCGGCCGAACGCGGCGATGACCTGGATGCCGTCGCCGCGATAGGGGACAGGGTCAACCAGAACGTGCGCAGCATGGGCGTGGCGCTGACCGCCTGCACGGTCCCGCACGCGGGTGTCCCCAGCTTCGAGCTGGAGGACAACGAGATCGAGATCGGCATTGGCATCCACGGCGAACCCGGCCGGCAGAAGATCCCCATGGAGCCCGCGGACGGCATCACCGACCGCCTCCTGGACCCGGTGGTCAGCGACCTGGGCCTGGCGTCCGGGGACAAGGTCCTCCTGTTCGTCAACGGCATGGGCGGCACCCCGCAAAGCGAGCTCTACATCGTCTACCGCCGCGCGGTGCACCGGCTCGAGGAGCAGGGCGTGCGCGTGGAGCGCTCGCTGGTGGGCAACTACATCACCTCCCTCGAGATGCAGGGCTGCTCCATCACCGTTCTGAGGCTCGACGACGAGATGACAGCCCTCTGGGATGCACCCGTGCACACCGCGGCCCTGCGCTGGGGCGCCTGACCGTGGGGCTGGACGTCGGCTGGGCCGTCCGCTGGCTGACCTTGTCGGCCGAGGCCATGGCCGAGCACCGGGTGGAACTGATCGAACTGGACCGGCCCATCGGGGACTCGGACCACGGCGAGAACATGGACCGCGGCTTCAAAGCCGTAATGGACAAGCTCGCCGAGGCGCCCCCGGAAACCGCCGGAGCCGCGCTGAAGCTGACCGCCATGACGCTGATGTCCAAGGTGGGCGGAGCCGCGGGACCGCTGTACGGCACCGCTTTCCTGCGGGCGGCGACCGCCCTCGGTGACGCCGCGGACATCGACGCCGGCACGCTCGCCACGGCGCTGACGGCAGCCCGGGACGGGATCGTGGCCCGCGGCAAGGCCGAATCGGGGGACAAGACCATGGTGGATGCCTGGACCCCTGCCGTCGACGCGGGCTCGGCGGCTGCCGGGGCCGACGGCGGAAGCCCGGGACGTGTGCTGGCCGCGGCGGCTGACGCCGCGGAGGCCGGGGCCGTCTCCACCGACCCGATGCAGGCGCGGAAGGGCCGCGCCAGCTATCTGGGGGAGCGCAGCATCGGCCACCGCGACCCGGGGGCCGTGTCCACCGCCCTGATCCTGCGCGCCGCCGCCGAGGCTGCGGAGGGCGCCGCATGACGGTGCGGCTGGTGGTGGTCTCACACAGCGCGAAAATCGCCGAGGGCGCCGTTGAACTCGCCGCCCAGATGGCGCCGGACGTGCCCATCATCGCGGCGGGCGGCACCGACGACGGGCGGATCGGTACCAGCTTGGAGAAGGTCATGGCCGCGCTGGAACAGGCCGACGGCGGCGAGGGCGTGGTGGTCCTCACGGACCTGGGCTCCGCCGTGATGACTGCGGAATCTGCCGTGGAGTTTGCCGCGGACCCCGGTTCCATCCACCTGGCCGATGCTCCGCTGATCGAGGGCCTGGTGGCGGCCGCGGTGTCCGCGCAGACCGGAGCCGACGCGGAGACCGTGAAGGAGGCGGCCGAGGCCGTCTACCGGCCGCCGGAGCACCACCACGTCCATGCGGAGAGCGCCGCGGCTCCGGACGCGCAGGGAGACTTCGAACTGGTCAACAAGGCCGGCATGCACGCCCGGCCGGCCGCCAAGATCGCTGGGAGCCTCGCGGGAATGGACGCCACGGTCACCATCAACGGCGTCGACGGGGAGTCCATGACGGAGCTGATGATGCTGGGTGCCGGGCAGGGCACCGTGCTGCACATCGAGGCCAGCGGTCCGGACGCGGTCAAGGCCGTCGACTACCTGGGCGGACTCATCAGCGACGGGTTTGGTGAGCCCTAGGCTTCACCTAGTTCGTCTGGGCGCTCAGGCCGGCAGCTGCAGCCCGGCCGGATGCTGTTCTGCCAGGCCGTCGGCCAGCAGCCCGGCCACGGCACGCTCCAGCTGTTCCGGCGGGGCATTCAGCCGGTGCAGGGCGGCCAGCGGGATACCGATCCCGACAGGCGTGAACCCCAGGTCGGCGGGCGCGCGGTCCAGCAGCTCCCTGGGCACCGGTGCCTCGGCAACACGCAGCACCGCGACCACAGCCCCGCGGACCTGGCGGTCCGTGCCGTGCCAGGCCTGGCCCTTGGGGGTGTAAGTGGGCGCGGGTTCCCCGGCGGCCAGCCAGGCGCACGCGTCCCGGACCGGACACTGCCCGCACTTCGGTGAGCGGGCGGTGCAGACCAGGGCTCCGAGTTCCATCACAGCGGCGTTCCAGCGCACCGATTCCGGCCCGCCCTCGGGCAGCAGCTCCGCCGCGAGGCGCATCTCCGCGGCGGTGAGGGCCGGGGCGGGCAGCGCGGCGCCGCCGATCAGCCGGGCGTGCACCCGGCGGATGTTGGTGTCCACCACCGTTTCGCGGCGGCCGAAGGCGAAGGCGGCGACGGCAGCCGCGGTGTAGGTTCCGACGCCGGGCAGCGCCAGCAGCTCCGGGTAGGTGCCGGGCACGTCGCCGTCGTGGTCATTGACGATCGCCGCCGCGGCAGCGTGCAGCCGCAAGGCGCGCCGCGGATAGCCCAACCGGCCCCAGGCGCGGACGGCCTCGCCGGGGGCTTCCTTGGCCAGGTCGGCCGGTTCGGGCCAGAGCCGCAGCCACTCCTCCCACACCGGAAGCACCCGCACTACCGGGGTCTGCTGCAGCATGATCTCGCTGACCAGGACGCCCCAGGGGGTGCGGTCCGCCTCGCGCCACGGCAGGTCCCGGGCCGTGTCCGCGAACCAGGAGTCCAGGGCAGCGTGGAGCTCCGCCAGCCGGCCGGCGGGCGGAGCGGCGGGGGCGCCCACTGCCTGCGCGGCGGGTGAGCCGGGCGCGGTGGGGGCGGCCGTTGTTTCGGGGGAGGGAGTCATTGTTTTGATCGGACCAGCTTAATAGAGACGCGCACCATAGCCGGACCAGCGGCGTGGTGGTGCGTGATCGGAGGCGCGGTTCTCTAGCCTAGAAGAATGGTCAGGCAAGGCAACGCTCGCGGTACGGCCCGGAAACCGGGTAAAGCCGTCTACCGCCGTCGACGCCTCCTTGCTGGCGCCGTCCTGCTCCTGGTCCTGGCGCTCGCCGTGGCCGGTGTCGTGTCCGTCTCCAATGCCCTTTCCGGCGGCTCTTCCGACGACGCAGGGCAGGCAGGCAGCGCCAACGTTAGCGGCGCCACCGCGTCTGCCGCCGCGTCCGGGACGGCCTCCGCCGGCGCCTCAGCGTCCGCTAGCCCGACTGCCTCCGCGACGCCCAGCCCGACGTCGGCCTGCGACGACAAGCTGATCACCGTCAGTGCCGCCACGGACAAGGCCGTCTACGGTCCTGGCGAGAACCCGCTGCTGACGCTCAAGGTCACGAACGGCAACCAGGTCCCCTGTGAGGTCAATATCGGCACTTCGCAGATGGAGTACGTCGTCACCAGCGGCGCGGACCGGATCTTCTCCTCGGCGGACTGCCAGGCCGAGAGCGGCGACCTGGTGAAGTCGATCGGACCCGGCCAGAGCGAGACGGCCAACTTCCCGTGGGCCCGGAACCGGTCCGTCGACGGGTGCAAGGCAGTCGCGGCGCAGCCCGGAGGCGGCGGCGCGTACTACGTCTTCACGGCGCGGCTGGGGAACAAGACCAGCCCCAAGGCCGTCTTCCAGCTCGGCTAAGCCTGCCGGTCTCGAGGAGAAAACCCGGCGGAGCCGGTTGAGGGAGCCGGTTTAGCGGAGCCGGTTTAGAGGAACCGGTCCAGCAGGCTGGCCTCCGCCATCCGGCTCAGGCCCTCGCGGACGGTCCGGGCGCGCTGGTCGCCGATCCCGTCCACGGTCATCAGGTCATCGATGGTGGCCGCCATCAGGAACTGCAGGCCGCCGAAGTGGTCCACCAGCCGGTCGGCCACGGCCTTCGGGACCGCCTTCAGCCCGGACAGCAACCGGTAGCCGCGCGGCTGGACGACGGCGTCGAGGTTGGCCTCCCCGCCGGCGAACCCGACGATCCCGGCGATCTTGCCTAGGTCGATCAGCTCCGTCGAATCCAGGCTGACGAGGGCCTTGACGGCCTTGTCGATGTCCTCGACCGAGGCGTGCGGGCCCGAGTAGTCCCGGATGATCACGTCGCTGCCGGGACCGCGGCCCACGGTGAGCTCGTCCAGCTGCAACGACAAGAGGCGGCCGTCCTCGCCGAGTTCCAGCACGTACTGGGAAATTTCCTCGGAGATCCGGCGGACCATCTCCTGGCGCTGCAGGGTCACGGCGACGTCGCGGACGGTCACCATCGCCTCGATTTCCAGGGCGGACAGGGAACTGGTGACCTGGTCCAGCCGCGACCGGTACCGCTCAAGGGTGGCGAGGGCCTGGTTGGCGCGGGCCAGGACCTTCTCGGAGCCCTCCAGCACGTGCCGCAGCCCGTTGACGTACAGGGCGATGATCTGCATCGACTGGCTCACGGAGATGACCGGCACGCCGGTCTGGATGGCGACGCGCTCGGCGGTCCGGTGCCGGGTGCCGGTCTCCTGGGTCTCGATGCTGGAATCGGGCACCAGCTGCACTCCGGCGCGCAGGATGTTGCTGGCGTCCTTGTCACAGACGATCGCGCCGTCCATTTTCGCCAGTTCCCGCAACCGGGTGGGGGAGAAGTCGATGCCGATCTCGAACCCACCGGAGCAGATGGATTCGATGGTCCGGTCCATGCCCAGCACGATCAGCGCGCCGGTGCGGCCGCGCAGGATCCGTTCTAGCCCGTCCCGAAGGGCGGTGCCGGGGGCCACCCTGGCCAGCGTCGCCTTGAGTGCGTCTTCGGGGCTCCGAGCCATGGGTGTTTCCCTTCAAAGGTGCAGGCCGCTGCCTGCTGTGCGCCGGATCCGCGGATTTCACGCGGTGGCCGGTCAGAACAAAAATGCCCGGTCGCCCGGTAGCACCATCATAGGGGTACGGTGCCCCGTTTTCCGCACGGACAAGCCCCAAAGTGGTCCATGGGAGCACTCCGGCGGGGCCCGGAAAGTGCTCTTCCCGCGGACCCCGGCGGACCGCATTTTGGGCTCCGCCGGGGCTGTCCCGCCCCTGCGATAAACTGGAGTCCTGGGTGTATCGCGGGCTCTCCGCGCAGTGAACCCGCCCCAAGCCGCAGCGAAAGTAGCACCGTGTCTCAAGATGTCCACAGCCCCGCCCGAGTCCAGGAGATTCACAAGCAGGCGGGCCGGCGCCGGACCTTCGCAGTCATTTCCCACCCCGACGCCGGTAAGTCCACGCTGACCGAGGCGCTGGCGCTGCACGCGAAGGTGATCGGCACCGCCGGTGCGTCCAGCGGCAAGGCCAACCGCAAGGAAACGGTCTCCGACTGGATGCAGATGGAAAAGGACCGCGGCATCTCCATCAGCTCCGCGGCGCTCCAGTTCGCCTACCGGGACACCGTCATCAACCTGCTGGACACCCCCGGCCACGCCGACTTCTCCGAGGACACCTACCGCGTGCTCGCGGCCGTTGACTGCGCCGTCATGCTGGTGGACGCGGCCAAGGGCCTGGAAACCCAGACCATGAAGCTCTTCGAGGTCTGCAAGCAGCGGAACCTGCCCATCATCACCGTGATCAACAAGTGGGACCGCCCCGGCCTGGACGCGCTGGCGCTGATGGACGAGATCACCGAGCGCACCGGTCTGCAGCCCATGCCGCTGACGTGGGCCGTGGGCATCTCCGGCGACTTCCGCGGCGTCTGGGACCTGCGCAACGACCGCTTCGCCCGGTTCCAGCGCAACAACGCCGGCGCCAACATCGCCCTGACCGACTACTTCACCCCGGAAGAGGCCGCCGAGAGCCAGGGCGATGACTGGTCCAACGCGGTGGACGAGGCCGGGTTGGTCATCGAGTCCAACCTCGCGTTCGACGTCGAGGCCTTCCACGCCGGCAAGGCCACGCCCATCCTCTTCAGCTCCGCGGCGCTCAACTTCGGCGTCAAGGAGATCCTGGATGCGCTGGTGGACTTCGCCCCGCCCGCCGCACCCCGCCCCGACGTCGACGGCGACCCGCGGCCGGTGGACGCCCCGTTCGCCGGCTTCGTCTTCAAGGTCCAGGCCGGCATGAACAAGGCCCACCGCGACCACGTCGCCTTCATCCGGGTCTGCTCCGGCGTTTTCGAACGCGGCATGGTGGTCACCCAGGGCCGCACCGGGAAGTCCTTCGCCACCAAGTACGCCCAGCAGGTCTTCGGCCGCGAACGCGAGGTGATCGACGAGGCCTTCCCCGGCGACGTCGTGGGCCTGGTCAACGCCTCCGCGCTGCGGGTGGGTGACAGCCTGTTCCTGGAGCAGCCGGTGGAATTCCCCGCGATCCCGCTGTTCGCGCCGGAACACTTCCAGGTGGCCCGCTCCAAGGACCCCAGCCGCTTCAAGCAATTCCGCCGCGGCATCGAACAGCTCGAGCACGAGGGCGTCATCCAGGTGCTCCGCTCGGACATCCGCGGCGACCAGGCACCCGTGCTCGCCGCAGTCGGCCCCATGCAGTTCGAGGTGGTCGAGGACCGGATGGCCCACGACTTCAGCGCCCCGATGCGGCTGGAGCGGCTGCCTTACTCGCTGGCCCGGATTACGACGGCGGACGCCATGCCCGCGCTGGCCAACGTCACCGGCGCGGAGGTGCTGCTGCGCTCCGACGGCGAGTACCTGGCCCTCTTCAACGACGTGTGGGCGCTGCGGCGGATCGAGAAGAACCTGCCGGACCTGACGCTGGTCCCGATCGGCACCCACAACCCCGCGAAGTAGCCACCGCATCACCTGGCCCGGACGCCCGGGGACCGCGGCGAAATAAACGCCGCGGCCCCTATCATTCCGGCGATTCCGCGTTATCATAAGTAACCTTGCTAATTTGCGGGCGCCGGCCCCAGGCCAGCTCACAGCACCGATCCGCCGAGGTTCAGCGGACCCCGAACGAGGGAACACCTACACGCGTTGACCATCACCATCGAACCGGGCTCCCTGTTTGGAGGGCGCTACCGGATTGAGTCCCTGATCGGCCGGGGAAGCCAGTCCACCGTCTACCGGTGCTACGACCAGCAGCTGCGCCGAGAGGTAGCCGTGAAACTCTTCCGCGCCGACCCGGAAGGCCCCGGTGCCGTCCGGCTGCAGCGGCAGGAGGCCCGCATCCTCGCCGGAATGAGCCACCATGCCCTGGTGATGCTGCTGGACGCCGGTTCGGACCACGACGACGACGGCCAGGAACTCAGTTACCTGGTGATGGAGTTCGTGCCGGGCCAGGACCTGCGGCACCGAACCCTGCGCGGGCCGCTCTCTGCCGCGCATATGGCACACATCGGCTACGACCTGGCCGAAGGCCTGTCCTACATCCACCACCACGGCGTGGTGCACCGGGACGTCAAACCCGGAAACGTCCTGCTGGTGGACTACAGCAACCAGGACCGCAGGCCGCGGGCCAAGCTCACCGACTTCGGCGTCGCCTGTTTCGCGGATGCTCCGGAGGACGACGCGGAAGACGGCGGCACCTCCGGAACGCCCGCCTACCTCAGCCCCGAGCAGGCCTCAGGCGGCCCGGCCGGTCCCGCCAGCGACGTTTACTCCCTGGGTCTGGTGCTGTTGGAGGGCCTCACCGGAAACATGGCTTACCCCGGCGCGCCGATCCAGTCCGCCGTCGCGCGGCTCCTTCACGACCCGAAAATCCCCGACGGGCTCGCGCCGAAATGGGCGGAACTGCTCGCCTCCATGCTCTCCAGGGACCCGGCCGATCGGCCCGCGGCAAGGGAGGTGGCGCTGGCCCTGCGCCAGGAAATCATCAGCACCTCCGGACGGCGGCGCCGTGGGGCCCCGGTGCCCGACGAGGCCGGAAGGATGCTGGCCGTGGAGCGCTACGGCATCCTGGACACGCCCGCGGACGGCTCCTTCGACCGGATCGCGGCGCTGGCCGCCCGTGTCTTCTCCGTGCCGGTGGCGATCATCAGCATCGTCGACCACGACCGGATCTGGTTCAAGGCACACCACGGCACCGACGTGAGCGAGATCGGCCGCGACCCAGGGCTCTGCGCCTCGGCCATCCTCCAGGACGGCCCCTGGATCGTCAACGATGCCACCCACGACGCGCGGACCCTCGCCAATCCCTTGGTGGCCGGCGACTTCGGGCTGCAGTTCTACGCCGGCATCCCGCTGCGGACCCCCGACGGCTACAACCTGGGCACCTTCTGCATCCTGGACCGGGAGCCCCGGGACTTCAGCGAGGAGGAGACCCGCACGCTCGAGGATTTGGCCGCCCTGGTCATGAACGACCTGGAGCTGAGGCTGCGCGGCCGGGAGCTGGCCGCGGGCTGATCCGCCCGGGCCAGGGAGGCAGCGCAACCGGCGCCGCTAGTGCCTGCTGAGCTAGCGCCTGCCCGCGTTCAGCGCCAGTTCCAGCTCGAAGCGCGCCACCGGGTCCTCCAGCGCGTCGCCGAACAGCTCCCGCAGCTGTACCGCGCGGTACCCCACGGTCTGCGGGTGGATCCCGAGCTCCGCGGCCACCGGGCCCCGCTGGCCCCAATGCCGGAGCCAGGACAGCAGCGTCTCGGCCAGCCGTTCGCGCTGCGCGGGACGGAGTCCCTCCAGCGGCGCCAGACGCCGGCTGGCCAGCTCGGCGATGGCCGACGGTTCGGCGCCCAGCACCACTGCGGCCAGGTGCTCGTCCGCCCAGATTGGTGGATCCTCCGGGCCGTCGCGGTGCGGCAGGACCGACGCGGCCAGCACGGCCAGACGCAGTGAGTCGGGCACCTTTTCCCAGCCCCCGGCCGGCCCCACCGCGGCACCGCGGCCGCGCAGCGCGTTGTCCACGTCCCGCCGCGCGGCCGCCGAACGGGGCGCGGGGACCAGCACGACGGCGTCGGTCTCCCGTTCGATCACCAGGGTCCCGGGGCCCAGCCGCAGTCGCAGGCCCGCCGCCCGGTCCAGCGGCAGCGTCACCACGCACATCCGCCGCGGCAGCGCCCAGTCGGCCATCGCGGCGGTCTGGCGGAGGGCCGCCTCGTCCGCCTGGCCGAGCAGCAGCAGGTCCAGCAGTTCAGTCCGGCGGCGGTCCACCGCGCCCGCCCGCTCCGACTGTTCGAACGCGTAGGCCTCGGCGCTGACGGCGGACAGCTCGTCGATGTAGGCCAAAATCGATTCGCCCAGGTCCACCACCACGTTCTGGCCCAAGTGCTGCTCCATCGAGACCTTGGACATCTCCCGGAACGTCACCCGGGCGCCCATCCGGTAGGCGCTCAGCAGCGCGTCCATGCTCCTGCCCTGGCGGAATTCGCCGCTGCCAAGCCCTGCCACCAGCTCCCGGCTTTCCTCCGAGAGAGCCGGCAGCGCCGTGCCGGGCAGCTGCAGGAAGCGGTCCAGGGCCGCGGCCACCCCGCGCCTCAGCCCCCGGCCGAAGCGGCCCTCGATGGGACGGGCGTAGGCCGGCACCAGTTGCGGCACCGCGTCGATGATGGCCTCCACGATGCCCGGCATCCGGGGCCGGAGCACGTCGCTGACCTCCGTGGGCAGGGCCAGCCAGGGCGGGTCATAGGCGGGGTAGCCGGTGCCGGAGGTGGGTGCCGCATCCATGGTGGACTCCAAAAACTGTTGTGGAGAGATAGTTTCTACATCTCGATCGTATGCCCTGGGTGAAGAATTATGACTCCTGCCGACATACACTTGATAAATGATCCGGCTCCGTAAGCTGGCGCGCGCCGCATCTCTGCTGACCACCCCGCTAGCCCCAGAAGACATTCTGTCGCTATTCAACCCCGTGTTTTCCGCCCGCCAACTGCGCGGCGTGGTCACCAGGGTGGTCCCGGAAACGGCCGACTCCGCCACCATCTTTTTCCATCCCGGCCGCGGCTGGCAGGCGCACCGCGCCGGTCAGTGGGCCCGCATCGGCGTCGAACTCAACGGCGTCCGCCAGTGGCGTTCCTACTCGCTCAGCGCACCCGCAGGCGAGGATCCCGCCATCACGGTCACGGACATGGGCGCCGTCTCCGGCGCGCTGGTCCGCAACACCAAGCCCGGTGACGTACTGTTCCTGGCTCCGCCGCAGGGCCACTTCGTCCTCCCCGAGCACCCGCGGCCCCTGCTGATGCTCACCGCCGGCAGCGGCATCACCCCGGTGATGTCCATGATCCGCACGCTGGTCCCGCACCGGCCCGATGCCGACGTCGTCCTCATCCACACCGCCCGGACCCGGGAGGACTCGATCTTCCTGGAGGAGCTCGCCGAGCTAGCCGACCAGTTCCCCAATTTCACGGTGACCCACTGGTTCACCGGCGAACGTGGCCGGGCGGACTTCAGCTCCAGCACCGAGCTGGACCGGCTGTGCCCGGACTGGCGGGACCGGGCCGCCTACGCCTGCGGTCCGGAGGGGTTCCTTGACGATGCCGAATCGCTCTGGGCGATCGAATCGGGCACCAACGAGCCCGGAACCGACCTCACGATTGAACGCTTCAGCACCAACCTGGGCGGCGGCGAGGGGCATGACGGCGGCCTGGTCACCTTCGAGGCCTCCGACCGTGAGGTCGAGGCCGACGGCGCCACGCCGTTGCTCGACGTCGGTGAGGACGCCGGCGTGCTGATGCCCAGCGGTTGCCGCATGGGCATCTGCCACAGCTGCCTGACCCCGCTCCGGGCCGGCCAGGTCCGTGACCTTCGCAGCGGCGAGGTGCACGGCGAGCCCGGCCAACTTATCCAGACGTGTGTCTCGGCAGCCGCCGGGCCCGTGAACCTCGACCTCTGAGGAGAGCCACCCTATGACCACGCTTGCAGAAAAGCCCACCGTCGACGGCGAAGCCGCCGCTCCGGCAGCCGCCGTCGCCAAGCCCCGCAAGGGCGCCCTGGCCGAAACCGGCAGCCCGCTGGTCCGGCCGCCGGCCGCCGCCCACCTCTCCGACGAACAGGTCGCGGAACTCGGCCGCGAGCTGGATGCCATCCGGGACGCGGTGCTGGCCAAGCGCGGCGCCGAGGACGCCGCGTACATCCGCCGGATGATCAAGATCCAGCGCGGGCTCGAGATCTCCGGCCGAGCGGCCTTGCTGGTGAGCAAGAACAAGGCGGCATGGGCCACCGGCACCACCCTGCTGAGCCTCGCCAAGATCCTCGAGAACATGGAACTGGGCCACAACATCCTGCACGGCCAGTGGGACTGGATGCGCGATCCGGACATCCACTCCACCACTTGGGAATGGGATTTCGTCACCCCGTCCCGGTCCTGGCAGCACACCCATAACGACCTCCACCACCGCTGGACCAACGTGGTCGGCAAGGACAACGACATCGGATACAACCTGCTCCGGATGGATCCGCAGCAGGAATGGAAGCCCTTCAACCTGGGCAACCCGGTCTACAACGCCCTGCTGGCCCCGGTCTTCGAATGGGGCATCGCCGTCTACGATCTGGAGCTCGTGGAATACCGCGAGGGCAAGAAGAGTAAGGAGGCCCTGGTCAAGGACCTGAAGGCCCTCGGCATCAAGGCGGTCAAGCAGTTCACCAAGGACTACGCCGCAACTCCCGCCGTCGCCATGCTCAGCGGCTCCGGCAAGCAGGCCCTCTACGGCACCCTGGCCGCCAATGCCATCCGCAACGTCTGGGCCCACGCGGTGATCTTCTGCGGACACTTCCCGGACGGCACGGACACCTTCACGGAGGAAATGGTCGACGGCGAGACCCGCGGCGACTGGTACGTGCGCCAGATGATCGGCTCGGCCAACATCTCCGGCTCACCGTTCATGCACCTGATGACCGGCAACCTCTCGCACCAGATCGAGCACCACCTCTTCCCGGACCTGCCGTCCAACCGGTACGCCGAGGTTGCGCCCAAGGTCAGGGACATCTGCCGCCGGTACAACCTGCCCTACAACACCGGCCCCATGTGGAAGCAGGTCGGCTCCACCTGGGCCAAGATCTTTAAGCTCGCCCTGCCGCCGAAGAAGGCCTAGCAGCTTCGTAGTTCCCGTTTGACCCGAAAAGGGGCGCCCGCCATTCCGGCGGACGCCCCTTTTCGTGTCTGTTCGGCCTAGCGCACCTGGGCCGGGTTGAGGGTCAGGCGCCGCAGCCACTGGGCGTTCAGCGCAACCACCACCGTCGAGGCGGACATCAGGATGGCGCCGGCGGCGGGGGAGAGGACGAACCCGGCGAAGGCGAGGACTCCGGCGGCGAGGGGCACGGCGAGGACGTTGTAGCCGGTGGCCCAGATGAGGTTCTGCCACATCTTCCGGTAGCTCGCCCGGGACAGGTCCACCATGGACAGCACCGCCCGGGGATCGTTGCCGGCCAGCACCACCCCGGCGGATTCCACCGCCACGTCCGTGCCGCCGCCGATCGCGATGCCCACCTCGGCCCGGGCCAGGGCGGGGGAGTCGTTCACGCCGTCGCCCACCATGGCCACCTTCAATCCCCGGGCCTGCAGTTCGGCAACCTTCTTGTCCTTGTCCGCCGGCAGGACCTCGGCGAAGACCTCATCGATGCCGAGTTCTTCCGCCACGGCATCCGCCACCTGCCGGGCATCGCCGGTGATCATTGCCACCCTGATGCCGCGGCGCTGCAGGGCCTCGACCGCCTGCCGGGATTCCTCCCGCACGGCGTCCTCGAGGCCGACTGCGCCCAGCACCCGGTCGCCCTCCACCAGGTGCAGGACGGCCGCGCCGCGGCGGACCCACCCGGAGGTGGCTGCCGCCAGGTCCGCGGGCTCCGCCAGGCCCAGTTCCTTCAGCAGCGCCGGTCCGCCGACGTGGAGCCGGCGGCCGCCGACGTCGGCCCGGACGCCGCGGCCGGTCAGGGAGGTGAAGTCCCTGGCCGCCGGAACATCGAGCCCGCGTCCGCGGGCGGCGGTGACGATTGCACGGGCCACCGGGTGCTCGCTGTCGGCCTCCACCGCGGCCGCCAACGCCAGGACCTCGTCCCGGTCCGAACCCTCCGCAGCGGCCACATCCCGGACTTCCGGGGCGCCCTTGGTGAGCGTTCCGGTCTTGTCGAAGAGGACCACGTCGACGGTGCGCATCCGCTCCAGGGCCATCCGGTTTTTAATCAGGACGCCGGCACGCGCGGCCCGCTCCGTGGAGATGGCGATCACCAGCGGGATGGCCAGGCCCAGGGCGTGCGGGCAGGCGATGACCAGGACGGTGACGGTGCGTTCGACGGCGTCGGCCAGGCTGCCCAGCAGCGTCCAGGCGATGAAGGTCACGACGCCGGCGCCTGCGGCGAAGTAGAACAGGAACGCCGCCGCCCGGTCCGCGAGGGCCTGGGCCTTCGAGGAGGAGGACTGCGCCTCGGCCACCAGCCGCTGAATCCCCGCCAGTGCGGTGTCCTCGCCGGTGGCCGAGACCCTTACCCGGACGCTGTTGTCCGTCGCGATGGTCCCGGCCACGACGGCGTCACCGGGGGAGCGCAGGACGGTGCGGGACTCGCCGGTGATCATCGATTCGTCGAACTCGGCCTGGCCTTCCGTCACCTCGCCGTCGGCGGGCATCCGGCCGCCGGGGCGGACCAGGATCGTGTCCCCTTCGGCCAGGTCGGAGACCTTCACCGTCTCGGTGCCGCCGTCCGTGACCCGTTCCGCCTCGTCGGGCAGCAGGGCGGCCAGGGCATCGAGGGCCCCCTGCGCCGAGCCCAGGGCGCGCATTTCGATCCAGTGGCCCAGCAGCATGATGACCACCAGGAGCGCCAGCTCCCACCAGAAATCGAGGTCGAAGCCGCCGAGGCCCAGGCTGGTCGCCCAGGACGCGAGGAAGGCGACCGTAATGGCCATAGCGATCAGGAGCATCATGCCGGGCTTGCGGGACTTCAGCTCGCTGACGCCGCCCTTGAGGAACGGCTGGCCGCCGTACAGGAAGACCACCGTGCCCAGCACCGGCGGAATCCAGGCGGAGCCGGGAAACTGCGGGGGTTCGTAGCCCAGCAGGTGGCCGAACATCGGGCTGAACAGGACCACGGGGACGGACAGAACCAGGTTCAGCCAGAACTTGTTCCGGAACATCGCCACGCTGTGCCCGGCATGC
>NZ_JBFBKP010000080.1:0-18982 GCF_040702285.1 Arthrobacter sp. NPDC080086 | reverse complement strand
TGGTGCAGGCTCTTCGTGGGGTGCCGGAGGATGCTGCTGCGGTACGGCGGGTAGTCCAGCCGCGGCTGGATTTCCGCGGTGGCGCCGTTGGCGCGGGCCTGGGCGTACGCGGCGCCGAGGGCCTGCATCTCGTCGCTGAGGATCTGCTGGGATTCGGCGGCGGTGTCCAGGGCGGGTACGGCCGGTTGGGCCGGGGTCTGGGGCGCTGCGTCGGACACGTCTTCGGTGAGCGGGTCCGCGTTGAACGTCTCGCGGTTGATCTCTTCAGGCACTGCAGCCTCCTTTCGTGGTGCTGGATCGGTGATTCTCGGATGATGCGCGGGTCAGGAGGTGCGGGTCAGTTGGTGCCGGTGGTCGTACTGGACGGCGTGGCGGACCGGCGCGTTGGGGGCACCATACCCGTCGTAGCGGCCGCGGCGTTCAACCATTTCGAAGAACACGCTGCCCACGGTGGCGGTGTAGAAGTGCAGGAACTCGCCGTCGGCGTCGCGGTCGTAGAGCAGGTTCAGCTCGCGCAGGGTGGCGAGGAACTCCGGGTCCAGGTCGAAGCGGGCGTCCAGGTCCTCGTAGTAGTTGGCCGGGATGCGCAGGAAGTCCAGGCCCCGGTCCCGGGCGGCGCGGGCGGTGGCCACCAGGTCATCGACGGCCACCGCGATGTGCTCCTGGTAGGTCCGGCGCGGCGCGTGGCCCCCGCCGGCCGGCTCCGTGGAGCCCTCCTGCTGGTGCAGCGGGGCGAGGTTGAGTACCAGCCGGACGCCCCGGTCGCCCGTGGCCATGACCTGCGAGCGGACCAGCCCGGTGGGGCTGGCCACCTCGGCATAGGGCTGGGGCTGGAGCGCCAGGGCGCTGGTGTAGAAGAGGACGGCCTCGTCGAAGTGCTGCCAGGGCTGGGCCAGGTTGACGTGGTCGATCACGGCGCCGGACCCGGCGGCTGCCCCTTCCGCGGCGGCGTCCGCGTGGCCGGGGCCGAACTCGTCCACCCAGGCGGCCGTGCCGTCCGGGCTGCCCTGGCAGAGGAAGATCTCGGTGGAATCCGGTGCGGCGAAGCCCTGGAAGACCTCCTCGTCCGCGCGGCTGGTGCGCGGCACGGCGGGGGCCTTCAGCTGCCGGGCGCGGGCCGCGGCGAGCACGGGCGAGTCGACGTCGAAGCCGACGGCGGCGATGGCGGTTTCCGCCGGGGCCGGGGCGTCCTCGTTGATGATGATCCGGGCCTGGCCGAGGGTCCAGAGCTGGACGTTCTTGCTGCGGTGCCGGCCGTTGAAGCCGAAACCGAGCTGGCCCAGCAGGCTCTCCAGCGCGGCGGTGTCCGTGGCGCGCACCTCGGCGAAGTTAAACCCGGCGGGTTCGGCCACCCGCGGCAGCGTGGCCAGCTCCATCGGGTGCCGGCGCGGGGCGGGCCGGCCGGCGGCGGCACCGGGCGCGTTCCCGGTAAGCCACTTGGCGCTTTGTTCCTCGAGCCAGATCAGCGAGCGCATTGCGTCCACGGCGGTGCGTTCGACGTCGGACTGGCGGAAGACGTCGTTGAAGACCTCGAGCGAGACCGGTCCCGCGTACCCGGCGCGGACCACGTGGCCCATGAACTTGGCCAACTCGAACTGCCCCTCGCCCGGGAAGACGCGGTGGTGCCGGCTCCAGGACAGCACGTCCATGGACAGCTTGGGGGCGTCCGCGACCTGGACGAAGAAGATCTTCTCCGGGTCGAACGCCTCGATCGGTGCGGTGTCCCAGTCCCGGGAGAGGATATGGAAGGAGTCCAGGCAGGTGCCCAGGTTCGGGTGGTCCACCCGGGCCACCAGGCGGTGGGCGTGCTCGTAGTC
Source organism: Arthrobacter sp. NPDC080086 (assembly GCF_040702285.1). NCBI lineage: Bacteria > Bacillati > Actinomycetota > Actinomycetes > Micrococcales > Micrococcaceae > Arthrobacter > Arthrobacter sp. NPDC080086. The sequence continues at coordinate 17,165 of NZ_JBFBKP010000080.1, read as the reverse complement.
GTTGACGTATCGGCCCCAGGCGAGGGCCTCGTACGCCACCCGGACCCCGTGCTCCCCGGCCAGCTCCGCGAGCCGGGCCAGCTGTTCGGTCCGGAGGTCGTCGTCGTCGATCGACGCGGTGGCCACGTTGGAGCAGACCAGGATGGTGTCCATGCCAAGTCTGGACATCAGCCGGAACTTGGCCTCGGCGCGGCGGAGGTTGCCGCCCAGCAGCTCCTCCGGGACGCTGTCGAAGTCGCGGAACGGCTGGTACAGGTCCAGGGTGAGTCCCAGGTCCGCGGCCATGGCGCGGATGTCCTCCGGGCTCAGCGGCGAGGTCACCAGGTCCTGTTCGAAGATCTCGATCCCGTCGAAGCCGGCGATGGCGCAGGCCTGCATCTTCTCCCGCAGGGTGCCGGAGAGGCAGACGGTGGCGATTCCGGTGCGCATCAGGCGGCCACCTCCTCGGCGGCGACGAGTTCCAGGAAGTGGTCACGCATCCGGGCCGCGTCCGGTTCCCTTCCGGTGAAGATGCGGAAGGCGTCGGCGGCCTGGCCCACGGCCATCCGGCCGCCGTCGAGGACGTCGCAGCCGCGTTCCCGCGCCACCCGGACCAGCTCGGTCTCGATCGGCCGGTAGACGATGTCCGCCACCCAGTGCCGGGATTCCAGCAGATCGGCGTCCAGCGGCAGGCCCGGGTGGGCGGCCATGCCCACCGGGGTGCAGTGGACCAGGCCGTCGGCGCGCGGCATCAGGGCCGGCAGCTCCGCCGTCGTCCGTGCCGTGACCGTGGCGCCGGGGAAGAGGACGGCCAGCTCGGCGGCGCGGGCGGCGCAGCGGGCGGGGTCGGTGTCCACCAGGTCCAGTTCACGGACGCCGGCGGTGAGCAGGGCGTAGGCGACGGCGGAGCCCGCGCCGCCGGCGCCGAGCTGGACCACGCGGTCCAGGGTGGCGTCGGGGAGCCCGTCGGCCAGGGCCGCGGCAAAGCCGGAGCAGTCGGTGTTGTGGCCGGTCAGCCGGCCGCCCCGGATGGTGACGGTGTTGACCGCACCAAGCCGGCGGGCGTCCGGGGTGAGGTCGTCGAGGTGCTCGATGACCAGCTGCTTGCAGGGGTGGGTGATGTTCAGGCCGTTGAAGCCGAGCCGCGCGGCCCCGGTGAGGAGATCACCGACGGCGGTGCCGGGCAGGCCGAGTTCGATCAGGTCGATGGGCCGGTACAGGTAGCGCAAGCCCTGCTCATCGCCCTCCCGTTCGTGCATGGGCGGCGTGAGCGACGGCGTCACGCCATCACCCACGAGGCCTATGAGGAAGGACTCCGCTCGGTTGCTCATCCGTCTAGCTCCTTTGACAACGGCACCCTCTCCGCCGCACCGCTCGGGGAGGCGGGGAAAGTGATAGGGGTAACAATACTGCAAGTGTTCACATAATGCACTTGTGTTCTTATGACGAACTTATCTATTGCTGCGGCAGCCTGGCGGAGAGTTCCGCGGCCGCCGCCTGCAGCAGGGGCACCAGCGCCATGAGGGCCTCCATGCTCATCCGGAAGACCGGCACGGCGGTGGCCAGGGAGGCGAAGGCGTGGCCCTGGGCATTGAAGACGGGGACGGCGACGGCGCGCATGCCCAGCTCGTTCTCCTCGTCCATGGTGGCGTAGCCGCGGGCGCGGACCTGCTCGATTTCGGCGCGGAAGTCCCCGCGGTCGGTAATGGAACGCTCCGTCAGGGGATCGAGCGGGAGTTCCTCCAGGAGCCGGTTCCGGGTGGCGTCATCGGCGAAGGCAACCAGCGCCTTCCCCACGGAGGTGGTGTGCAGCGCACCCAGATGGCCGGGATCCGAGGTCACCCGGAATGTCTGCGGGCCATCCACCTTGTTCACCGTCAGGTGGTGGTTGCCGTCCCGCACGGAGAGGATGGTGGCCTCCCCGGTCTCCTCGGTCACCCGGCGCAGGATGGGCAGCGAGGTGCCGGCGAAGCCGTGGTGGTTCGATACCCGCTGACCCAGCTGGAACACCCGCAGGCCCAGGTGATAGCGGCGGCCATCCGGCTCGTAATCGACGAAGCCGTCCCGGGTCAGCGAGCCCAGCAGCCGGTAGGTGGTGCTGAACGGCAGCTCGGCGCGGCGGGACAGTTCAGCGGCACTGGCGCCGCGGGGTTCGTCGCCGAGCAGGACCAGCAGCCCGAGGGCCTTGCCGACCATGTCGGTGCGGGAGCCGGCGGCCGGTTCCGGACCCGCCCCGGCACCGGCTCCTGCGGTTGTTGCCGGACCCGTCCCGGCGGTCGGCTCGGCAACGGAATCGGCAGCAGTTTCGGCGCCGGACTGATCGGCGGCCGGCATTGTGTCCTGGTTCACACTCATGACTCGATGTTCTCACATTGTGAGAGCTATTGCTAGATGGTGAATATTTTCCTTGACAAGTGATCTACCCCACAGCCATGCTTGCTACATCACGCAAGTAGCTCCCACCATGCGGCTACTTCACAGGGTCCACTCCAGGTCAATCGGCTGCCGCATCCGGGAAGCCAGCGGCCGGCACGGCCCCCAGATCCATCCCGACAATGCCGTCACCCCGAAGGAACACCATGAGCCAGACTCTCCCGACTACGACGCCGGGCACCGCCACTCCGGCGGGCACGCCGAAGAAGGCTGCCCTCGCCAGCTTCCTCGGCAGCGCCGTCGAGTACTACGACTTCTTCATCTTCGGTTCCGCCGCCGCCCTGATCTTCCCGAAGGTCTTCTTCCCGGACGCGGACACCAACGCCGCCATCATGTCCTTCGCGACCTTCGGCTTCGCGTACATCGCCCGCCCGGTGGGCGCCATCATCCTGGGCCACTTCGGTGACCGGGTGGGCCGCCGCAAGGTCCTCATGTTCACGCTGGTGCTGATGGGCGCCTCCACCTTCGTCATCGGCTGCCTGCCGGACTTCAAGACGGTCGGCTGGTGGGCACCGGTACTGCTGGTGATCGCGCGGCTCTGCCAGGGCCTCTCCGCCGCCGGCGAGCAGGCCGGCGCCTCCTCCATGACGCTGGAGCACGCCCCGGACAACCGCCGCTCCTTCTTCACCTCCTGGACCCTCACCGGCACCCAGGGCGGCCAGATCCTCGCAGCCCTCGTCTTCATCCCGGTCCTCGCCCTGCCGGACGAGGTCAAGTACGGCATCGGCTGGCGCATCCCGTTCTGGCTCAGCGCCGTCGTCGTGGTGGTCGCGTTCTTCATCCGCCGCACCCTGCACGAGCCGCCCGCCTTCGAGGAAGCCCAGAAGAGCGCCCAGATTTCCAAGATCCCGGTGGCCGACCTGCTCAAGCACCACTGGCGTGACGTGCTCCGCGTCGTGGCCTGCGCGTTCATCGCCGCCGTCTCCACCGTCTTCGGCACCCTGGCCATCAGCTACGCCAAGACCGTCGCCAACGTGGACGGCACCGTGACCCTCTGGCTGGTGGTCGGCGCGAACCTGGTGGCCCTGGGCACCCAGCCGCTGTTCGGCAAGCTCGCGGACCGGATCGGCCGGAAGCCCGTCTTCATCTACGGCGCGCTCTCCAGCGCGGTGCTGACCCCGGTGTTCCTGCTCAGCCTCGAATCCGGTTCCGTCCCGCAGATGTTCCTGGCCGCGATCGGCTTCTTCTCCTTCGGCTACGCCGCCTCGAACGCCGTCTGGCCCTCCTTCTACGCCGAGATGTTCAGCACCAAGGTCCGCTTCTCCGGCCTGGCGATCGGCACCCAGCTGGGCTTCCTGATGGCCGGCTTCGCCCCGGCGATCGTGGCTGCGATGGGTGGCATCAAGGCCGGTGGCTGGGTCCAGATCACCATCTTTACCGCCATCATCTGCGTCATCGCCGCCGCCTCCGCGCTGACCGCTAAGGAAACCTTCAAGGTCCCCACCAAGGAGCTCGGCCTACGCTGAGCCCGCCTCCGTTTGAAAGGCCAGGGCGGACGTTCCCGCCCGGTTACAAACCCGGAAGGCCCGGTGTGTTCACGGAACACGCCGGGCCTTCCGGCGTGTCGGGGCACTGAGGGGCGAGGTAACCGGGGAGGAGCGTACGCCTAGCGGCCGGCGCCCAGCACGTCGGCCAGGTCGTAGCCGACCGGTTCCTCGAGTTGGGCGTAGGTGCAGGACCGGGGGTCCCGGTCCGGCCGCCACCGCACGAACTGGGTGGTGTGCCGGAACCGGGGCCCTTCCATGTGGTCGTACTTGACCTCCAGCACCCGCTCCGGCCGCAGCGGCACGAAGCTGAGGTCCTTGCTGCCGCTCCACCGGCTGCCCTCGGCGTTGCGCGGGGTGCGGGTGCCGTCCTCCTGCCGGTCCCAGGCCCAGGGGTGGCCGGCGAAATCCGTGACCAGGGGCTGGAGTTCCTCGAAGAGTTCCTTCCGGCGCTGCATCGGGAAGGCACCCACCACGCCGACGCTGGCCAGCACGCCGTCGCCGTCGTAGAGCCCCAGCAGCAGCGAGCCCACCCGGTCCGGCCCGGAGGTGTGCACCCGGTAGCCGGCCAGGACGCAGTCCGCGGTGCGCTGGTGCTTGACCTTGAACATGGTCCGCTTGTCCGGCTGATAGACCGAGTCCAGGGCCTTGGCCACGATCCCGTCCAGGCCGGCGCCCTCGAACTGGTTGAACCAGCGCTCCGCGGTGTCCCGGTCCCGGGTCGCGGCCGTGACGTGCACCGGCGCGCTGCTGGCGGCCAGCGCACGTTCCAGGGCCTCGCGGCGTTCCGCGAACGGCCGGCCGGTGAAGTCCTCGCCGTCCAGCGCCAGCAGGTCGAAGGCGACGAAGCTGGCCGGAGTCTGCCCGGCCAGCAGCTTGACCCGGCTGGCCGCGGGGTGGATCCGTTGCTGCAGCGCGTCGAAATCCAGCCGGTCCCCCGCCACCAGGACCACCTCCCCGTCCAGCACGCAGCGCGGCGGCAGGTTCCGCTTCAGGGCCTCGACCAGCTCCGGGAAGTAGCGGGTCAGCGGTTTGCCGTTGCGGCTGCCGATCTCCACCTCGTCCCCGTCGCGGAAGATGATGGAGCGGAAACCGTCCCATTTGGGTTCGAAGCTCAGCTCCCCCTCGGGGAGGGCGGGGACGGCCTTGGCCAGCATCGGCGCGACCGGAGGCATCAGGGGCAGGTCCATGCGCCCATTCTTGCCTGCACCCGGCCCGGCGTCGAGAACTAACCCGTTCCTTACCGCACCGAAACGCGGCGGCAACAATGGGCTCCCACACTGGAAGTGCCCGCAGGTCCAGGCATCAGCTCCAGTCCGGGAGGCCCGCCATGTTGAAGGAAGCCGCAGCGCACGTTGTCCGAATCCGCAGCCTTGAGCAGGTGCGGCGCGGGGATGAGATCGAGGCCCGCCTGCGGGTGGGACCGAACTACGACGACGTCGTCATCCGCCGCGGGTGCGTGCAGGAGACGGCCCCGGGAATCGGCGTCGTCTGGATCATGGACCGGCACAGCGGCATGCGCAAGGCCGTCAATACCGACGAATGCACCCTGTGGCGCGTCGCTTGAGCCGGGGATCCAACCGCCGCCTGGAACGGAGACCCACGACCGGCCGGCGGGCGTAGTCAGTCAGGACTGCCCCCGGCCAGCAGGTGCAGCCATTCGATGGTGCCGTCGGTGACCGGGTGCGGCACGCCGAGGGTGTCCAGGAAGGCCCGCGCCTCGCGCATCTCCGCCTCGCGCCGCACCGCGTGGACCGGCGTCCCCGCCAGCAGCCGCGATACCAGCGCAGGGCCGGCGGGGCCCAGCTCCGCGGCGATCTGCCCGGTCAACCACTCCTCCGCGCCCACCGCACGGGCCGCCGTCACCGCCTCGATCAGCCCGGCCGCGAGGCCCTTCATGAATACGCTGCGCAGCAGCTTCAAACCGGCGGCCGCGCCCGCCTCGCCGCCCGCGCCGGCCGCCGGGATTCCCCAGCCCGCCAGCACCGGCAGCAGCGCCTCCGTGCCGGGGCCGCTCAGCAGCAGCGGGGTGGCCAGCCGGGCGCGGGCCACGGGGGCCAGGACGGCGACGTCGACGAAGCCCGCCCCGCCGTCCCGGGCCGCCAGGGCCAACCGCCGTTTGGCCTCCGGCCCGGCGGTGTTCAGGTCCGCGTAGAGGGCGTCCTGGCCCAAGGCGGGCAACGCCTGGCCCAGAACCTCCGCAGCGGCGGCTCCCCCCACCAGGCTGAGGACCACGGACGCGCCGCGCACCGCCTCCGCCACGGAGACGGCCCGGAGCACGCCCGGCGGTGTCGCGGCCACCCGGGGGTCGACGCCGGCGACGGCCACGCCCAGCCCGGCAAGGTCCGCGGCATAGATGCTTCCGGCTTCCCCCAGGCCGAGTACGGCGACGCGCATGCGGACCCACCCCTTCGATGCTTCTAAGATTGTAGACAATATGGTCCCGGATCCGGGGTCTGCCGCAGTCCGATTCCGGGGGTTGAGTTCATATGGCACCAGCAGCTGAGAGTCCCGCGGTGGCCGGGCCCGCCGCGGACACCCGGGTGACGGACCTGATCCGCGGGGCGATCATCCGCGGCGAGTACGCCCCCAACCAGCGGCTGATCGAGGCCGACCTGAGCGGGGCCTTCGCCGCCAGCCGTGCCACGGTAAGGACCGCGTTGCTGGAGCTGGCCGGCGAGGGCCTTGTGGAGCGGCTGCCCAACCGCGGCTCCCGGGTGCGTGCCATCTCGGTGGAGGAGGCGATCGAGATCCTGGAGGTGCGGATCGGCGTCGAGGGCCTGTGTGCCGCGAAGACCGCGGCCGCGCTCAGCGACGGGGACGCCGCCGAACTGCTGGACCTCCGGGCCAGGATGGTCGAGTCCGTCGCCGAGGGTGACCTGGTGGAGTACTCCCGGCTGAACCTCTCGCTGGACAACCGGATCCGGGAACTGAGCCATCACACGATCGCCGCGGAGGTCCTGGCCCGGCTGCACGCCCAGAGCGTCCGGCACCAGTTCAAGCTCTCCTCCCGGCCGCAGCGGGCCAAGGTTTCCGTACTGGAGCACGCCGCGATCATCGACGCCGTCGTCGCCCGGGATCCGGACGCCGCCGAGCAGGCGGTGCGCAGCCACCTGCTCAGCGTCATCGCGGCCCTCCGCGATCTCCCGCCGGCCTGACCCCTAGCGGGCGGCGCCGGCGGTGCGCCAGCCGCCGTGGTACTCGGTCCGGGCCGTCACGGCGTAGGGCACCGGGCTGACGACGGCGCGCACACTGAGCTGCTCGTGCGGTTCCACGGTGGTCTTGCGGGAGCCGCCGCCGGGTTCGCCCCAGATCACCCTCACCTCGGTGCCGGCCTCGACGTTCGCGTCAACGGTGGCCAGGGACAGGCCGCGGCGTTCGTTGGCCGAGACGCCGGTGAAGAGCGAGAGCCCCACCGGGGTGCCGTCCGCGTCCACCACGGAGTCATAGTTTGAGGAGCCGTAGTTGGCGTTGGGGAGGTCGAAGAACTGGTAGCCGGGGGTGTCCCGGTCCAGGAAGGAGGCCCAGATCCTCGCCAGGTCCTCGTCATTCCAGGCCAGGGTGACCTTGCGCCGCTGGGACGCCGGGTCGATCCGCTCCAGGGCATCCCGGCCGATGAAGTCATGGTCGAACTTCACGAAGGAGCCGTAACCGAGCTCCCAGGGGGTCAGGTAGTAGTCCTCGATGCTGTCCGAGACGAACGATCCGGCCAGGGCATTGGTGGCCTCGTAGCTGGCGGCGGGCAGCCACCGCCGGTAAGCGCGCTCGGCGTCGCTGCTGTAGATGGCCGGCAACGGCGAGGGGATCCAGCCGGACTCCAGGGTATTGGAGGAGTAGGCACGGGATCCGCAGGGTTCGATGCCGAACTCCGCGCCGGCTTCCAGCACCGCGTCGCGGATCCTGCCGTGCTGGGCGTAGGGTCCCCAGATTTCCAGGCCCGGCGCGCCCGCCATGCCGTGGCGCAGCGTGCGGACCTGCTCCCCGGCGATCTCCAGCTGCCCCATGTGGAAGAACCTGACCTGTTCCAGCGTGCCGCCGTTGAGCTTTTCGATGATCTGCCAGGCGTTCGGGCCCTGGATCTGGAACCGGTAGTACTCGCGCTGGACGGCCTGGCCGTAGGGACGCGACGGGGACCGGTCGTCGTAGCGGCATTCGACGTCGTAGCCGCCGGTCTCGGCGTGGAACTGCAGCCAGTTCGCCGCCGGCGCCCGGCCGACGTAAACGAATTCGTTCTCCGTCTGGTGGAAGAGGATGCCGTCGCCGATCACGCCGCCGTTGGAGGCGGTGGGAACGAACTGTTTGGCGGTGTTGACCGGGAAGTTGGCGAAGCTGTTGATGCCAGTGTCCGAGAGGAGCCTCAGCGCATCCGGGCCCGTGATGAAGAAGTTCACCATGTGGTGCGACTGGTCGTAGAGGACGGCGGTCTCCCGCCAGGCCCGCTGCTCGCGCCGCCAGTTGGTGAACTCCGCCGGCACCACCGGGTAGATGTAGGTGCCGAGCTGGGAGTTGCGGAGGTGCTCCACGGTGTTGCCGGCCGCGTCGAGGACATCCTGCAGGGACTTCTGGGCCATCGGTTATCTCCTTTGATAGCGGGCCGCAACCGTGGCCGCGATCGCCGTACGGATCTGGAATCAGGATTGCTAACAAAATTGTATGGGATGTATTGACCGGTCTGCCAGAGCGTGGTTGTCTGGCACTGTCCGCGGAGCGAACCGGAGAGGACCGAGACATGGGCATGCCAGGAACGGTGCTGGTGGTCAGCGCGCACGCCGGGGATTTCGTCTGGCGGGCCGGGGGCGCGATCGCCGCCGCCACCGCCCGGGGGGACCGCGCCGTCGTCATCTGCCTCTCCTACGGTGAGCGGGGCGAGTCCGCGAGTCAGTGGCTCGCCGGCAAGTCGCTCGAGGAGATCAAAGAGCTGCGCCGGTCTGAGGCGGGGGCCGCGGCGGCCGCGCTCGGCGCCGAGATCGAGTTCCTGGACGCCGGCGACTACCCGCTGCAGCCCAGCCGCGAACTGCTGGACACGCTGGTCCGGATCTACCGCCGGATCCAGCCCACGGTGGTGCTGACCCACCCGCTGCTGGACCCCTACAACGGGGACCACCCGGCGGCGGCCCGGCTGGCGATCGAGGCCCGGATCCTGGCCCAGGCGATCGGTTATGACGCCCCCGGCGAGGTACTCGGGGCTCCCCCGGTGTTCTTCTTCGAACCGCACCAGCCGGAGCAGTGCGACTTCAAACCCGACGTCCTGCTGGACATCACCGCAGCGTTCCCGGCCAAGGAACGCGCCATGAAATGCCTGCCCGCCCAGAAGCACATGTGGGAGTACTACAGCTCCCTGGCCGTCCGCCGCGGCGTCCAGGTCAAGCGCAACGCCGGGCCGAACCTCGGACTGCCGGTGGACACCCGCGGCGAGGCCTACATGCGCTACTACCCCCAGGTCACCGATGTCCTGGCCTGAAGCACCGCGGGAATGAGAGGGGTGGCGGCATGAGGACCGTCGTGGTCACCGGGATCGAACGGGCCGACGCCGGGGTGGCGGACCGGCTCGGGGCGCTTGGGGTCGCCACCGTGCACGAGGCCATGGGCCGCACGGGGCTCCTCGGCCCCGGCCTTCGCCCCATCCAGGACGGCGACCGGATCGCAGGCACCGCCGTGACCGTGCTCTGCTGGCCCGGCGACAATCTCATGATCCACGCCGCCGTCGAACAGTGCCGCGAGGGCGACATCCTGGTGGTGACCACCACCTCCCCCTCCCTGGACGGGTCCTTCGGCGAACTCTTCGCCACGGCGCTGCGGCACCGCGGTGTCCGCGGACTGGTGACCACCGGCGGGGTCCGGGACGTGGCCGAGCTGCGGGCCCTGGGATTCCCGGCCTGGGCAGCGGCCGTCAACGCCCAGGGCACGGTGAAGGCCACGGCCGGTTCGGTGAACGTCCCGGTCGCCATCGGCGGGACCGTGGTGCGCCCCGGCGACGTGATCATCGCCGACGACGACGGCGTGCTGTGCGTGCCGCGGCCGGAGGCTCCGGGGGCGCTGCGGGCCGCGGACGCACGGGCGGCCAAGGAGGCCGATTCACGCGCCGACTACTCCACCGGCGGGCTGAGCCTGGACCGCAACAAGCTGCGCGGCCTCCTCGACGGGCTCGGCGTCCGGTATATAACCGCTGCGGAATATGAGTCCCGGGATGGCTGAGACCGAGGGCATTCCGTGCCTGCTGATGCGCGGCGGCACCTCGAAGGGGGCCTACTTCCTGGCCTCCGAGCTTCCCGCCGGCCCGGAGGAGCGGGATGCCCTGCTGCTGCGGATCATGGGCAGCCCCGACCCCCGGCAGATCGACGGCCTCGGCGGGGCGCATCCACTGACCAGCAAGGTGGCCGTCGTGTCTCCCTCCCCGGACGGGGATGCGGACGTGGATTACCTGTTCCTGCAGGTGGGCGTGGACGAGGCGATGGTCAGCAGCCGGCAGAACTGCGGCAACCTGCTGGCGGGCGTGGGCCCTTTCGCCGTGGAACGCGGCCTGGTGCGCGCCGGCGCTGAAAACACCGAGGTCCGGATCCGAATGCTCAACACCGGCAGCCTCGCCACCGCCGCCTTCCCCACCCCGGGCGGCCGGCCCGAGTACGACGGCGGCCTCGCGATCGACGGCGTCCCCGGCACCGCGGCGCCGGTCCGGCTGAACTTCGAGGGCACCGCCGGGTCCTCCACCGGGGCGCTGTTTCCCACCGGACGGGTGCTGGACACCGTGGACCGCCTGGCGGTGACCTGCGTGGATAACGGGATGCCGAGCGTGCTGCTGCGCGCCGCGGACCTGGGCCTGGCCGGCGACGAATCCCCGGCGGAGCTCGAGAGGGACGCCACGCTGGCGGACCGGCTGGCCGGGCTCCGTAAGAACGCTGCCGCTCTGATGGGAATGGGCGACGTCAGTAAGGCAACGGTGCCGAAGCTGGTGCTGCTCTCCCCGCCCCGGGGTGGCGGCACCGTCACCACCCGCAGCTTCCTGCCGGTGCGGGTGCACACCTCCATCGGGGTGCTCGGCGCGCTGACCGTTGCGGCCGGGATCCTGGCGGACGGGTCCGTGGGCCACGGCCTTGCCGCCCTGCCCGGGCCCGGCGAACCGTGCCGGATCGAGCACCCGACGGGCCACTTCGACGTCGAGGTGGGCCTGGCCGCCGGCCCGGACGGGATCATCGTGACCCGCTCGGCGGCGCTGCGCACCGCCCGCAAGATCTTCGACGGGCGGGTCTTCCCGCGCCCCCGGCCCTGACCACCACCGCTACGAGAGGACTGCCCCGTGACCGAGTACACCTCGTTCGACGTCGCCCACCTGGGGAATGTGGAGCTGCTGACCCCCACCTTCGACAAAAGCCTGTGGTTCTTCCGAGACCTGCTGGCCATGCGCGTCGTCGCCGAGGCCGCCGGGGACGCCGGGGGCGGCCGGTCCGTGTACCTGCGCACCTGGGACGAATACCAGCTCTACACGATCAAGCTCACCGAATCCGCCGACGCAGGTGTGGGCCGCACTTCCTTCCGGGCCAGCAGCCAGGCCGCGCTGGAGCGCCGGGTCGCCGCGATCGAGGCCATGGGCCTGGGGACCGGCTGGGTGGACGGGGAGGTGGGGACCGGGCCGACTTACATGTTTCGCGACCCGGACGGGCACAGCATGGCCCTCTACTACGAGACCGAGCGCTACGTCGCCACCGACGACAGGCCGGCACTGAAGAACCAGGCTTCGGCCTTCCCTGGCCGCGGCGTGAACGCGCGCCGGCTGGACCACATCAACTACCTGGCCAAGGACGTGGTGGCCAACGGCGAGTTCGTGGCGCACGCCCTCTGCGGCCGGGAGAGCGAGCGGATCAAGCTCGACGACGGCGGCTATGCGGCCTGGTGGTTCCACTTCAATAACAAGTCCTACGACGTGGTCTACTCCGACGACTGGCTCAAGCACGGCAACCGGCTGCACCACGTCGCGTTCGCCCCGGACACCCGCGAGGACATCCTCAAGGCCGCGGATATCTTCCTGGAGAACGGCATCCACATCGAGTCCGGCCCGCACAAGCACGCCATTAACCAGACCTTCTTCCTCTACGTCTGGGAGCCCGGCGGGAACCGGATCGAATTCGCGAATGCGGGCGCCCGGCTCCTGTTGGATCCCGACTCCCCGGTGGTGGAATGGACCCAGGAGGAGCGCAAGAAGGGCCAGGCGTGGGGCATGAAGACCATCGAAACCTTCCACACCCACGGCACCCCGAACGTCTCCGCCGACGCCTGACCCACACACAGGAAACCACGCAGTCCACCCACTACAGCTCCCAGCAACACAGCAGAGCACAACAGCACAGAGAGGTGCGCCGCCATGACCAGTACCACCGACACCGCCGCCCCAGTCACCACCGGCCTCTACATTGGGGGCCGGGAACGCCGGGCCGGGCAGACCCTGGAGATCGCCGACCCCGGCCGGCCGGGCGCCGTCGTGGGGCATGCCGCCGCGGCCTCCGCCGACGATGTCGACGACGCCGTGGCCGCCGCGAAGGCCGCCTTCCCGGCCTGGGCGGCCCTGACCGCGGAGCAGCGCGCTGACATGATGCGGGCCGCACTCGAGGGGATCGCCGAACACCGCGACGAGGACGCCGCCGTGCTCTCCCGCGAGAACGGCAAGATCCGGATGGAGGCCTGGGTGGACTCGCTGGTCTTCGAGATCCGCTGGAACCTGGCCCTCGCCCTCGCGGCGGAGGTGGACGCCACGAAGGTGCTCCCGCCGGCGCCGGGCATCCCCGTCTCCACCACCGTCGCCTACCAGCCGCTCGGCGTGGTGACCGTGATCGTGCCGTTCAACTGGCCCATCGCCATCCTCGCGGCCTCGCTGCCGCACGCGCTGCTGGCCGGGAACACCGCCATCGTGAAGCCGCCGCCCACGGCGCCACTGGCCACCACCCGGGTGGTGCAGAGGATCGCGGAGAAGCTGCCGCCGGGCGTGCTCAACGTCGTCACCGGCAAGGACGCGGACATGTCCGCCCTGATCAGCAGCCCGGACGTCGCCAAAGTCTGCTTCACCGGCAGCGTCGCCGGCGGCAAGCGGATCATGGAGATGGCCTCGAAGGCGCTGACCCGGGTGACGCTGGAACTGGGCGGCAACGACGCCGCCGTCATCCTGGCCGACGCCATCCTGGACGACACCCACCTGGACCGGCTGTACGCCGCCATCTTCGACACCACCGGCCAGATCTGCATGAACGCCAAGCGCATCTATGTCCACCGCTCCCGGCTGGACGAGGTGGTCAATGGGCTCGCCGCCCGGCTGGAGCGGGCCGTGATCGGCTACGGCCTGGACGAGGGCACCACCATGGGGCCGCTGCACTCCCCCGCCCAGAAGGAGTTCGTGGCCGGGCTGATCGAGGAGGCCAAAACCGCCGGGGCGGACGTCCGCGAATACGGCACCCTGCCGGAGGACCCGGAGCTGCGCGGCGGGAACTTCCTCCGCCCGGCGCTGGTGATCGACCCGGATCCGTCCCTGCGGGTGGTGACCGAGGAGCAGTTCGGCCCGGTCATCCCGCTCCTGCCCTTCGACGCCGAGGACGAGGCGGTGGAAGCCGCCAACGCCACCTGGGCCGGTCTCTGCGGCTCCGTCTGGACCGCCGACGCCGCCACCGCCAACCGGGTGGGTGCCCGGCTGGTCTGCGGCTACGTCTGGGTCAACGACCACGGCGCCACCCGGCTGGACCTGCGCGCCCCGTTCGGCGGCATGAAACAGTCCGGCATGGGCCGCGAACAGGGCATCGAGGGCGTCCGGGCATTCCAGGACACCCGGTCCATCGCCCACCTGCAGCCGGAGGACGCCGTCGGGAGTTAATTACCTATAGACAGTGCCTATGCACATAGGTAAAGTCGGCCGTGGGTGCACCGTCGCACCCACGGAAAGGACTTCCTGATGGCGAATCGAATCACGCCCGCGGCCAACCGGGCGGCTTCCCTGGAACTGATCCGCGATTTCTCGCTCGAGATGACCGGCAAGGACGTGCCGGCCCTGCACGAGGCCAAGGATCACATCCCGGCGGGCACCCGCATCAACGTCACCTTCCTCGGCAACGAGGACCTGGAGATGCGGGTGGCCGGGGCGAAGGCCGTCCGGGAGCTCGGGTTCGTTCCCGTCCCGCACATCTCCGCCCGCCGGCTCCGCTCCCTGGAGCAGCTCGAGGAATTCCTGGCCAGGCTCCAGGACGTCGGCGCCAGCGAGCACATCTTCGCCGTCGGCGGCGACCCGGCCACCCCCGAGGGGCCCTTCGAGGATTCCCTCGGCGTGATCCGGAGCGGCGTGCTGCAGCAGTACGGGGTGCGCCAGGTGGGGATCGGCGGCTACCCCGAGGGCCACCCGGACATCGCCAAGGACGTGCTCGCCCGGGCGCTGGCGGACAAGACCGCCGCCCTCGCGGAGCAGGAGCTCGACGCCGTCATCCTCACTCAGTTTGCCTTCGACACCGACCCGGTCGCGGACTGGATCACCGGCCTGCGCGCCGACGGCGTCAACGCCGAGATCCGGGTGGGAACCCCCGGTCCGGCCGGCATCAAGCGGCTCCTCGGCTTCGCCCGCCGCTTCGGCGTCGGCGCCAACGCCATGATCGTCAAGAAGTACGGCTTCTCCCTGACAAACCTGATGGGCGACGCCGGGCCGGACCGGTTCGTCAACGACCTCGCCGCCGAACTCGCCGAGCGCACCTCCGGGCCGCAGGATCCCGCCGTCGGCCGCGTGGGCCTGCACTTCTACACCTTCGGCGGACTGCTGGCCACGGCCGACTGGGTCCGGCAGTTCACCGCCGGACGCCCCTGATGGCACCGCACACGGAGTCACTCCGGGACCAGGCCTGCCTGATTGTCCACGGCCCCGACCAGCCCGGCATCGTCGCCGCCGTGGCCGCGCTGGTGACCCGCAGCCGGGGAAACATCGTCTCCCTGGACCAGTACTCCTCCGATCCCAGCTCCGGCGACTTCTTCCAGCGGGTGGTGTTCAACCGCCCCGACCTGGCCGCCGCCCTGCCGGAAATCGAGGCGGACCTGGCGAAGACCCTGGGCCCGCTCGGCCTGCAGTGGACCCTGACGGACCGGTCTGTGCCCAAGCGGATGGCCATCCTGGTCTCCACCTCGGACCATTGCCTGCTGGAGCTGCTCTGGCGGCACCGCCGCGGCGAGCTGCCCGTCTCCATCCCGATGGTGATCTCCAATCACACCAATACCGCCGAGGATGTCCGCTCCTTCGGGGTGCCGTTCTTCCACGTGCCCTCCGCCGGCGCGGACAAGTCCGCGGCCGAGGGCGAGATCCTGAAGCTGCTGGCCGGCAACGTCGACTTCGTGGTGCTGGCCCGCTACATGCAGATCCTCTCCCCGGAGTTCCTGGACCGGGCGGGCGTTCCGCTGATCAACATCCACCACTCCTTCCTGCCCGCCTTCGTCGGCGCCGCGCCGTACCGCAAGGCCAAGGAACGCGGCGTGAAGCTGATCGGCGCGACCTCGCACTACGTCACCAAGGACCTGGACGAGGGCCCGATCATCGAACAGGACGTCGCCCGCGTGACCCACGCCCACTCCGCGGCGGACCTGCAGGCCCGCGGCGCCTACGTCGAACGGGCCGTGCTCTCCCGCGCGGTGCAGTGGCACGCCGAGGACCGGATCATCCGGCACGGCAACCAGACCATCGTGTTCTGACCCCCTCTGACTTCCAAACTCCCCCAGACCCCCGAAATCCCGACAGAAAAAGAGGTTCATTGTGGCACCGAAGAATCTGCAGGAAGTCCTCGACGCATCCCGCGGCGCCGTCGACCTGCTCCGCAACTCGCAGATCGGCTCCTACATCTATCCGGTGGTCCCCGCCGACTTCCAGAACTGGATCAAGGAACAGACCGCCTGGCGCCAGACCGCCGTACTGTACGACCAGTCCCACCACATGGACAACCTGTTCATGTCCGGCTCGGACGCGATCAAGCTGATCTCCGCCACCGCCATCAACTCCACCGCCGTCTTCCCGGTCAACAAGGCCAAGCAGTACGTCCCGACGACTGAATCCGGCCACGTGATCGGCGACGGCATCCTGTTCCGCGAGGGCGAGGACGAATACGTCTATGTAGGCCGCGCCCCGGCCGCGAACTGGCTGCTCTACCACGGTGAAACCGGCGGCTACGGCAACCTGGACATCCGGGTGGACCGCCGGTCGCCGTCGCGGCCCTACGGCCATGGCGTGTCCCGGCAGTACTACCGCTTCCAGATTCAGGGCCCGAACGCCTGGCAGGTGATCGAGAAGCTCAACGGCGGCCCGCTGGAGCAGCTGAAGTTCTTCAACATGTCCACCATGACGATCGACGGAACCACCGTCCGGACCCTCCGCCACGGCATGGCCGGCGCCCCGGGCCTCGAGGTGTGGGGGCCGTACGAGGACCACGACCGGATCCGCGATGCGATCGTGGCCGCAGGCGCCGAGTTCGGACTGGTCCCCGTGGGCTCCCGCGCCTACCCCTCCAACACGCTCGAATCCGGCTGGATCCCCTCCCCGTTGCCGGCCATCTACACCGGCGAGGCCGAGCGCGGCTACCGCGAGTGGCTGCCGGCGGACGGCTACGAGGCCACCGGCACCCTGGCCGGGTCCTTCGTCTCGGACCGGATCGAGGACTACTACCTGACCCCCTGGGAGTTGGGCTACGGCTCCTTCGTAAAGTTCGACCACGACTTCATCGGCCGCGACGCCCTGGAGAAGATGGACCCCGCCGCGCAGCGCCGCAAGGTCACGCTGGCCTGGGACGCGGAGGACATCACGAAGATCTACGCCTCGCTCTTCAACGTGGAGGGCCCGAGCTACAAGTTCTTCGACCTGCCGCTGGCGAACTACGGCTCGGCCAACTACGACTCCGTGGTCGACGCCGACGGCACCGTGGTGGGCTACTCGATGTTCACGGGCTACAGCGCGAACGAGCGCCGGGCGCTGTCCCTGGCCACGATCGACCCGAACGTCCCGGAGGGCACCGAACTGAAGGTGGTCTGGGGCGAGCCGAACGGCGGCACCGCGAAGGCCGCCGTCGAGCCGCACGTGCAGACCGAGGTCCGCGCCGTCGTCAGCCCGGTCCCCTACTCCACCGTGGCGCGCGCGACGTACCAGGGCGGCTGGCGCACCAACTACCAGCCCGCCTAGGCTGGGAGCCCCGGGGGGGGGGGGGGGGGGGGGCCCCCCCCCCCCCCCCCCCCCCCCCCAGCCCGGACAGACCCCAAAGCAACAGCCACCAACTGGAG